>DASQUY010000132.1:0-7951 GCA_035641055.1 Acidimicrobiales bacterium
GGGACCGCCGATGGGGCCGATGTTCTCGGACCGCGTGGGCGCCGTGGGCAGGCCGGTGGTGGGATCGATCGCCAGCCACACCGCCGCGTCGAACGGCACCAGTCGCCGCACACGTTCGGAAGCCATCGCGAACAACTCACCCACGACTCTGTGGCGTGACAACGGGTGTGCCGGTCGCGTGGCACATCGGTGACAGTTTCGGGCCGCTCGCGCCCAGGTGACGCCCGCCGAGCGCGAGTCTGGGCGGCATGCCCCCTGCCTCCCGAGGCGACGATGCCAGCCCCGCCTCCCCCGACGATCAGGACCGGACCGAAGGAGACGACCTAGCGACGGAGGCTGCGCCTGTCGCGGAGGCTGGTCCGGACGAGGCCGTGACCGAGCCCATCGCCCCCGTCGGCCGTGACGACACGGCGGAGCTCACCCATGAGCCGGGCTTGGAAGCCCCACCTCACGCTCGGGCTCACGCCGCCCGGCGCCGGAGGTTGATCATCGCGCAGGTGGTGGCCATCCTCGCACTGGTTGCCTTCGGGGCGCTGCTCTTGGTCGTCGGCGGCGGTGACACCGACCGTGGAGACGAACCGACCTCGTCAACGGTCACCACCGCCCCGTCCACGGCTGCCGACCAGGCGCCGGTCCCGCCGAGCCCCGACGAGACAGCGCCCGCGACGGCCCCCGAACCGACGTCGACGACGCCCTCGACGACGGGGACGACCCAGCCAACGGCGACCGCGACGACTGAACGGCCAACGTCGACGAGCCAGCCAGCGACGACCCAGCCGACCACCACGACTGCGACGACCACCAGCACAACCACGACGCCGACAACCACGACGCCGCCCACCACGTCACCGCCGGAAGAAGGCAATGGCGAGGCGACGCCCTAGTGGGGCGGCACTAGCGCCAAGCTCCAATCGCGTGCCGGCGGTCACGCGGCACGCTCACCCTCGCTCGATCAGCGCCAGGACCCGGCAGGGGCTGCCCGAGCCGCCTTCGATCGGGAGCGGGGCGGCAATCACCACCGTCCCGGTGGCCGGCAGTCTGCCGACGTTGGCCAGCTGGGTGAGGCCGTACTTGCCGTTGCCCAGCAGGAACGCGTGGCACGGGAACGGCGGCTCGAACGAGTGGGCGCGCCCGGCGTCGGTCCCCACCGTCTCGACCCCGATGCCGAGGATCGCCGTCTCCTCGGCCAACCAGCGGGCGCACTCGACCGTCAGCCCCGGCGTGTGCGGGCCGCTCTCGTCGGCGTTGAGGAAGCGCTCCTGGTCAGAGGCCCGGTCGTCCCAGCCGGTGCGGTACAGCAGCCAGCCGCCGTCGGGCAGCGGCTGGTGGTCGGCCTCCCAGGCCCGCACGTCGTCCACGTCGAGGAGGAAGTCGGGGTCGGCGGCGCACTCGGGCGTCTTGTCGATGACGACGGCCGGCGCCATCAGCTGGGCGGGGGGCACCTGCGAGACGTCGAGGCCGTCCCGGCCCGTGACCCAGTGGATCGGCGCATCGAAGTGGGTGCCGACGTGCTCGCCCGCCGAGAACGCGTTCCAGTACCAGGCCGGGCCCCGGTCGTCGTAGCGGCTGAGCTCCTGCAGGGAGAACCCTGGCGTGTTGGCGAAGGGCTCGGGCAGCCGGATGACCGGCGTGGCCTCCGACAGCGGGGCCGTCAGATCGACGACCTCGACCCGACCCTGTCCGATGCTGTCGAGCAGTTCCTGCAGAACGCTCATCGTTCCCTCCTCTGGGTTTGGCGGGTCAGTGCGCCCGGAAGGCCTCCTGCAGCCAGTCGGCCACGACGGTCGGCTGCACCTTGGCGTCGACGACCATCGGCCCCCGCCGGTCGGCGACCCAGCGCTCGACGGCGGCGAGGTCCTCGGCCCCCCGGACGGTGACCCCGGCGGCTCCGGCGGCTCGCCCGAGCGCGGCGAAGTCGGTGTCGGGGAAGGTGACGATGTCGAGCGGCTCGCCCTGGGGCCCGAAGTGGTGAACCTCGGCGCCGTAGGCGGCGTCGTTGTAGACGACGACGAGCAGCGGCAGCCCCAGCCGACCGACGGTCTCCAGCTCCCCGGCGGCCATGAGGGCGCCCCCGTCGCCGAGGGCGGCGACGGTGACCCGGTCGGGTCTGGCGATGGCTGCGCCGATGGCGCTGGCGAGCCCCAGGCCGATCGACTGGAAGGCCTGCGTGAACACGAAGCTCTGGGGGTCGGGCACGTCGATGTACATGGCCGGCCACCCCATGAAGTGCCCGGAGTCGATCGCCACGAGCCGGTCGCGGGGCAGCAGGTCGTCGAGGCGGATCGAGAGGGTCCGGGGGTCGATGCGGGTGCCGTCGCTCGCGTCGTCGTAGGGCTGGTGGCGCCAGCCGCCCGCGGCGATCAGGGCCTTGACCTCGTCGGTCCGGTAGCCGGGCGCGGCGTGGCCGCGGCGGCGCAGGGCCTCGCTCACGGCCATCGCCGTCTCGGCCGCGTCGCCGACGACGCCGAGGTCGACGGTGCGGTGGGCGCCGATGGCGTCGATGTCGCGGTCGATTTGGATGACCTTGGCTGCGGGACCGATCAGGGCACCGTGCCGCGTGGTCCACATGTTGAGCGAGGCGCCGGCGCCGACGACGAGGTCGGCCTGCTCCAGCAGGCGGCCCGCCACGGGTGAGGCGAACCCGCCGGCGATCCCCAGGGCGAACGGGTTGCCGGAGAACAGCCCATTGCCGAGCGCGGACGTCGAGAGGACCGCCCCGGTCACCTCCGCCAGCTCCTCGAGCGGACGGCGGGCCTCGGCGATGACCGCGCCGCGTCCAGCGATGATCGCCGGGTAGCGGGCGGCGGCCAGCAGCTCGGCCGCCGCCTCGACCGCGTCGGCGTCCGGGCGGATGCGGGTCGCCAGCGCCCCGGGCGGAGGCGGCGCGACGGCCTCATCGGCGACCGCGGCCGCCTGCACGTCGAGCGGCAGCATCAGCGCCACCGTGCGGCGCTCCAAGGCGGCCCGCCGGTAGGCCCGGATGACGTCGCTGTGCGCCGTGGCCGGGGTGTGGATGCGTTCGGGCACGGCACCGACCGCGGCGGCGATCGCCGCCTGGTCGACCCGAAAGTTCGACCGGACCGCGGCAGCCGACGTGTCGCCGGCCAGCAGCAGCAGGGGTGTGCGGCTCTTGGCGGCCTCGGCCAGCGCCGTGAGAGCATTGGTGAAGCCGGGGCCTTGATGGACGGTGGCCACGCCGACCTCACCGGTGACGCGCGCCCAGGCGTCCGCCATAGCGACCGCCGCCGTCTCGTGGCGGGCGGCCACGAAGCTGGCACCGCCCCGCGTCAGGGCGCGGGTGACGACGAAGTTCCCGCTGCCGACCACCCCGAACACCTGCCGGCACCCCAGGGCAGCGACCACGCGCCCCACGGTTTCGGCGATGGTCACCGCGGCGATGTTACGGGCTCGCCAACCGCTTGGTCGCGCAAGTCACGGGCCGGTGCCAGGTCTCGCGCCGTGATGGGCCGCCTGACCCGGAGGCTGTCGGACTGTTAGGACATCCCGCCTTCACGCGCCCGCTTCGTGTAGGTACCGGCCGTCAGGGCGGTGTACGACCTGCCGATGATGGCCCCAAGGACCTCGAGGTCGACGGCCGCCAGGGTCTTGAGGTGGATGGACCCAACGCCGGTGGTGTGCGGCCCAAGCTGGTCGAGCAGCGCAGCGTGCGCCCCTACGCCGTCCGAGACATAGACGGTGATCGTCGCTCTACGAGCGGCGAACCCGGCAGCCGGCCCGTCGCCCTCGCGGCCACTCTCGTACTTGTAGTGGTACTCGCCAAACCCGACGATGCTTCCCCACATGTGCGGCTCCTCGCCGGTAGCGCGCCGCATCACCTCGATCATCGCCTCTGCATCGCGTCGACGTGTGGGCGACGAGATCCCACCCAGGTAGGCCAGTACAGCCGGTTCCATCAAATCACTCTGCCACCTGGCGGGGCGAAGCAGCTGTTTCCCAGGCCGCGGTAGGGCTGGGGGTGCCTTGAGGGCTAAGAGAGCCTCTAAGGGTCATCGCTGGGTCGTTCCGCCCTGATCAGGTCCGGTTCGCGAACCGGGGAAGCCGAACGGGGAACAACGTCAAGAGCGGCGAGCACGAGACCCGCACGAGGAGATGGCATGACCACGACGCACGAGATCCAACCAGGTCGACGAGTCGACCTGACTTGCGAGGTGGTCGGCCTCGATGGTGCCGACCGGCGGGCCCGGCTCGTTGAGCAGACGGGCCGGGGACCGCAGCGCATCGACGGGTTCACCGTCGGGGCACCCGTGCTCACCGGCGACGCCCCGCACGGCGGTGAGGTCCACCCCGACGGCGACGAACTGCTCTACCTGATCTCCGGGGCCGTCACGGTCCGCCTCGAGCTGCCTGGAGGCGACCGAACTGTCGACCTGGACGCAGGGGACGCCATCGTCGTCCCGAAGGGCGTCTGGCACCGCATCAGCCTGCGAGAACCGGGACGACTCATCCACATCACACCAGGACCGAACGGTGACCACCGGCCACTCGAAGGCGCCGCACGATGACAGTGATCGCCGTTGCCGAAGTGCTTCGAAGCTCACGTGCATGAAACCGCTGGACTGAGAGGCCTCCGTGACCGACGCAACCACATCGACCGACCGCCGACCGCTCGTGCTCGCCTCCGGCGAGGGACGGAGCTACCCGATGGGTCGCATCTCGACGGTCTTCAAGGCCGACGGCGCCGAGACCGCCGGCCGCTACTCGATCTCGGAGTGGTGGCTCGAGCCGCACACGCAGGGACCGGGCGCGCACACCCACCCCGAGGACGACGTGTTCTTCGTGCTCGCTGGCACGATGAGCTTCCTCGTGCGCGACGAGTGGGTCGACGCCCCGGCCGGGTCGTTCGTCCTGGTGCCCGGAGGCGTCACCCACGACTTCGAGAACCGCGGCGACATCCGGGCCGGAGCGCTCAACATCTCGGCGCCCGGCGACTTCGAGGCGCGCATGCCTGCCATCGCCGACTGGTTCGCCGAGCACCCTCCGGGCGACGCTGGCCGCTGAGCGGCTCGGCTCCGTGCGGGTGGTGGTGATCGGGACCGGCTTCAGCGAGCGGCCTCCGGGGTTGCGCGGTCCGTCAGCGTGGCCGATGCTCGGTCCCCTGGCCTGGCGTGATCGTCATGAACCGGACCGGTTCGTGGACGTCCGCGGTGTGCCACACGCCAGCGGGGTTGATCATCGCTTCGCACGGGCCGAGCCCGACAGGCTCGGGCTCGCCCTCGAGCTCCCGGATGACCGTCATCCGGCCCGACAGGCAGATCACGACCTCGTCGCCGGCGGGGTGACGCTCCCAGGTCTCCCATGATCGGCCGCCTTCGAAGACCATGACCAGCCGGCCCTCTGCGCCGTCCTCAGCGACCGCGGCGGCGTAGGCCTCCAGCACCCGGGCGTCCCAGCCGAAGCCATCGACGGCCAGCGCCCGCGACCCGAGGCCGAGATGGACAGGCGTGGCAGTGAGATCGATCGAGTCACGAGGTTCGGTCACGAGCTTCATACCCGCAGCGTCGCACGAACGCGGCCTGAGGTCTTGGACGAAAGGAAGCCTGCCTGGATCCGCATCGGCCCCGCGCTCGTCGTCACAGGCGACGCCGGGGCGCTACCGCGTTGGTAGCGACTGGTGGAAGCGGAACCGGTTGGCGGGGTCGTACCGCGCCTTGGTTCGCACTAGACGGTCGTAGTTCGTGCCGTAGTAGGCGTGCGCCCAGTCGTCGAGGTCGGGGTCGGCGAAGTTCTGGAACACGCGCCCGGAGCCCCACCGGTGCACCGAGGCCCATGACCGGAGCACCCAGCGGCGGGCCGCCTCCCTCGCATGCGACGCCTGGGGATTGACGGTGGCGGCGTGCTTGAGTTGGAACAGCTCGCTGCGGTGGACGAAGGCGGTGGCGTCGGGCCTGGGGCGGTTGTAGGCCCCGCCCCACGGCATGAAGTCCAGCTCGCGGGACTCGCCGGTGGTTCGCTCCCGCGAGAACGTCTCCAACAGCGCCGCGATCGCCTCGGAGGGCAGGTGTCGCCCGAAGAACTCGGACTTGCTGAACAGGTAGGGCTGTTCCGGCGGCCCGGGGGCAGGCACCTCGCCGCCGTTCGCCTCCGCGGCCCCGAGCTGGGCCCAGAATCGCCTCGTCTCGGCGAAGGACATGCGCCGGCACGACGTCGACGTTGGCTCGGAACCGGCCCGGACGATCAGCCCGTCGAGCAGCTGGGTCGCATCGGAGGCGGATCCCTGCAGCGCCCCGTACACGTCCACCGACGGCGGCCGGTCGTCCTCACCGGTGGCGGTCACCTTCAAGCTGGCGGCGAGCTCGTCCGGTCCGGACGGCGCCCAGTGCTGCCACGCTTCGATGACCGCGGCCGCGTCGGGGTAGGGCCACTTCGCATGGAAGTTGGCCACCTCGGGTGCGGCCACCGGACGGAAGACGAACGACGTGACCACGCCGAAGTTGCCGGCGCCGGCACCCCGGAGCGCCCAGAACAGATCCTCGTCGTGGTTCTCGTCGCACTCGAGGATTCGGCCATCGGCCAGGACGATCTGCGCCCGGACCAGGCGATCCGAGGTCACGCCGTAGGTCCGGCCGAGGATCCCTAGTCCGCCACCCAGTACCAAGCCGGCGATGCCGACCGTTGGGCAGGTGCCGGCTGGGAGGGCAAGGCCGTGGGACTCCAGTGTCACGTACACGTCACCGAGCCGGGCCCCGGCACCCACGGTCGCCACGCCACCCGACACGGACACCGAGCGCAGCGGCGTGACGTCGATGAGCACCCCGTGCGTCGAGGAATGGCCCGCAAAGCAGTGGCCCCCGCTGCGCGTGGCGTGCCCCAGACCGTGGCGGCCGACGAACGAGATCGCCTGCGACACGTCCTCCGGGGTCGCGCACGACACGATCGCTTGCGGTACCACGTCGTGGTACCGGGCGTTGAACGGCTTCTGACCCTCGTCGTAGGCAGCTGAGCCGGGCAGCGCGACCGATCCCGCGATCACACCCTGGAGCGTCTCCCAGTCGGGCCTCGAGCGCTCCATAGGTCATTCTGCCCGCTTGCCCCGAAACGCGCGGGACCCGGTGGCGACGGTGAGGGCTCCGAGGGCGGCCATAAGGCGACACCCTCCCGCGCCGCCCGCGGTGCCTGAGGCTCCGCTCCTGTCTCGGTCTGTCTCATCGGTTCGTCCTCTCGACTCTGGCGTCGTCGCGTCGCCCGCCGCTTCGTCTCGACCAGCCGCTTGTCCGACGTTGCCGGGACAGACCGCGCTCCACAATCCCTAGGCTCGGCACACTTCGCGGGATCCCTGAGCTTGGGGATGGCCGAAGTTCAGCCGAGGTGTCGAGCGAGCCAGGCCAATGATCGCCCGATTGGTTGCCGGGCAGCCACCTACGCACCATGAACGCCCCGGCCGGCAGCGCCTGTACGGAC
The DNA here is from genome assembly GCA_035641055.1 of Acidimicrobiales bacterium. Lineage (GTDB taxonomy): Bacteria > Actinomycetota > Acidimicrobiia > Acidimicrobiales > VFJN01 > DASQUK01. Next base: position 7,420 of record DASQUY010000132.1, read on the forward strand.
GTGGGGCACCCGATGCCCATGTGGCAGGCTCGGAGGATGGAGCTGTGGCACAACCCCCGATGCTCGAAGAGCCGGTCGACCAAGGAGATCCTCGACGCTCGGGGCGTCGCCTACGCGGAGCGGCGCTACCTCGACGACCCGCCGACGGCCGCCGAGCTGGACGCGACGCTCGCCGCGCTCGGCCGGGAGCCCTGGGAGGTCGCACGACTGGGCGAGCCCGTGGCCAAGGAGCTGGGCATGCAGGACTGGCCGCACGATCGCACCCGGTGGATCGAGGCCATGGTCGCCAACCCGATCCTGATCGAGCGACCGATCCTCGTGGCCGACGACGGCCGGGCGGTCGTCGGCCGCCCGCCTGAGGCGGTCGAGCCGCTGCTGCCCGCGGACGCGTGACAGCTGCCAGCCCCAGCGGTGCCGCCCAGTGCGGACCGGCGTGATCGCCCTGGAACCCGCACCGAGCCGCCCGCCCTTCGTCATGGCGGATGTGACGAGGGGGTCGGAGAGGGTGCCGCTGATCCCGAGGCAATGGGTT
>DASQUY010000133.1:0-2461 GCA_035641055.1 Acidimicrobiales bacterium
GTCGTTGGGCTGGATCGGGGCGACGCTGTCGACGCCGGGCGTGTCGGCGATGGCCCGCTCGAGCGGGGCCAGCGCCTCGACCGGCGTGCCGTCGAGCTCGACCGACAGCAGCAGCGGGCCGTTGAACCCCGGCCCGAATCCGTCGGCCAGCAGGTCGTAGGCCTGCCGGGTGGTCATCGACGTCGGGTTGGTGCCGTTGTCGGTCATGCCCAGGCGCATGCTGAACAACGGGGCCGCCAGCACCCCGAGCACGAGCACGCCGGCGCCCAGGTAGCGCACGGGGTGGGCCGAGACCTCCCGGCCCCAGCGGTGCCAGATCGACTCCCGGCCGGGAGCCGGGACGCCGCCGCGCGTGCCCGGCACCCGCCAGGAGTCGATCCGGTGGCCCACGAAGCCCAACAGGGCGGGCAACAGCGTGAGCGCCAGCGCCACCATCACCGCCACGGTGAGTCCGGCCATGAGGCCCATGACCGTGACCGCCGTGATCCCGGCGATGGCGAGCCCCGAGATCGCGATGATCACGGTGACGCCGGCGAACAGCACGGCCGCCCCCGAGGTGGCGATGGCGCGTCCGGCCGCCTCCTCCACGGTCATGCCCGCCCGCAGGTGCTCGCGGTGACGCGTCACGATGAACAGCGCGTAGTCGATACCCACGCCGAGGCCGATCATGGCGGCGAGGGTGGGGGAGACCGTGTTGACCTCGACCACCGCGGCGATGAGCGTGATGAGCCCCAGGCTCGCGGCCAGGCCGACGAGGGCCAGCCCGATCGGGAGGCCCATGGCGATCACCGAGCCGAACGCCACCAACAGCACGACCACGGCCATGACGAGGCCGACGACCTCCTGGCCCTCGGGCGGCTCGTTGGCGGCCTCCGTCGGGAGGTCGCCGCCCAGCTCGAGGCGAACGGCGCCCGCGGCGTTGGTGGCGTCGGCGGTGGCCTCGAGCCGCTCGTAGGCCTCGTCGCGGATCTCCTCGGAGGGCCGGAGGTACTGGAGGTCGGCGTAGGCGATGCGGTCGTCGGGAGAGCGTTGCAGCTCGCCGACCTGGCCGACGTCGGGTTGCGACCCCACCTCCGCCAGGGCGTCGTCGACGGCGCGGGCGGCGGCGCGATCGGACAGCGTGCCGGCGTCGCCGTCGGGCACGGCGAACACGAGCTGGGCGGACGTGCCGGCCTCGGAGGGGAAGTCCTCCTCCAGCACGTCGAGCGCCCGTTGCGACTCGACACCGGGGATCTCGAAGGTGTCGGACGTCCGGCCGCCGGCGGCCTGTCCCAGGACGATGATCCCGACGGCGAGCAGGGCCCAAGCCAGGACCGTCAGACGCCGGCGGCGGACGGCGCCGCGACCGAGGCGATACAGGAAGGCAGTCATGAGTTGGGAGTTTCTGACACTTCACTGTCACTTGTCAACCCAACGACAAGAACCAGTCTTATGACATCAGTCACGCATGCGCCAAGAGCCTCTGACGTGCCATACTGGTGACATGAGGCACGCCGTCGAGGCCGTCGAGGGGCTGCGGGAGCGCAAAAAGGCGCGCACCCGCGAGGCCCTCATCGACGCCGCCCTCGACCTGTTCGAGCGCAAGGGGTTCGACGCCACGACGGTCGAGGACATCGCCGCCGCCGCCGACGTCTCGCCCCGCACCTTCTTCCGCTACTTCGACTCGAAGACCGAGCTGATCATGGCGCGCAACACCGCCCAGGGTGCCAAGCTCGGGCCGCTGCTCGACGCGCGCCCGGCCGATGAAGGGCCGCTCGAGGCGCTGCGCCAGCTGCTGCGGGAGAACCTGGTCGAGCGCTGCGCCGACCCGGCCGTCGTGCGCGAGTTCCAGGTGATGATGACCACGCCAACGCTGCGGGACTTCACCCGCCAGCACTTCTACGAGGAGGAGGCGGCGCTGGCCCAGGCGTTCGCCCGGCGGCTCGGCGTGGACGACGGCGACCTCCGCCCCCACCTTCTCGCCGGGGCGGCCGCCTCGGCCACCTGGACGGTCGTCGATCGCTGGATCGCCGAGAAGGGGGACGCCGACCGGCTCCTCGCCATGATCGACGAGGCGTTCGCCCTGCTCGAGCAGGGCCTCGGATCGGAAGCCTCGACCTCTGGTTGAGCTTCAGGTCGAGGGTTCGGGAAGGCTTCAGGGACGGGTCACGCTCCCGCCTTCGCGAGGCAATAACCGCCGACCTGGGACTCCCGAGGAAATAGCCGCCGGCAGCGGCGGTTATTGCCTCCAGAGTCGCGGAACGGCGGTTATTGCCTCGCGCCGACCGGGGTGTACTGGTCAGATGACCCCCTCGGCCGCCAGGTCGTCGAGCTCGGCGTCCGTGAGGCCGAGGACGTCGCCCAGCACCTCCCGGGTGTGCTCGCCGAGGCGGGGTGCCCCGCCCGGCGTGGCCCGCGGTTCGCCGGCGAAGCGCGGGAAGGGCGCCTGCTGGCGGAGCCGGCCCAGCACTGGATCGTCGAT
>DASQUY010000134.1:0-6921 GCA_035641055.1 Acidimicrobiales bacterium
TCGGCGCCTCCGGTCGGACCGGCGACCCGGTCCCGGGCCGCCCCCCGGGACGGCGCCGCCGCGGGATGCTCGACCGCGGCTGGACGCGCGCCGCGGGCCTCGGCGTGGCCGTGCTGGTCCTGGGAGTCGTCGTCGTGTGCTCCATCGCGTACGGCGCCAAGTCGATCTCGCCGGGGACCGTGCTCGACGCGCTGCTGCGCTTTGACGGCTCGAACGACCACCTGATCGTCCGCAGCCTGCGGGTCCCGCGCACGGTGCTGGGCGTCGGGGTCGGCGCGGGGCTGGGCCTGGCGGGGGCGGTCATGCAGGGGGTGACCCGCAACCCGCTCGCCGACCCCGGCATCCTTGGCGTCAACGCCGGTGCGTCGCTTGCCGTCGTGATCGGCATCCACACGTTCGGCGTCGGCTCGCTCACCGGGTACGTGTGGTTCGCCTTCGCCGGCGCAGCGGTCGCCAGCGTCGTCGTGTACGCCGTCGGGTCGCTCGGCGGGGGCGGGGCCACGCCGGTGAAGCTGGCGCTGGCCGGTGCCGCCCTGTCGGCGCTGCTGGGCTCGTTCACGTCGGCGATCCTGCTGCTCGACCTCGCCACCCTGGACCAGTACCGGTTCTGGGCCGTCGGCTCGCTGGCCGGGCGCGACGCCCACATCGTCGCCCAGGCGCTGCCCTTCATCGGAGCCGGGGCCGTCCTGGCGCTCGGGTGCGCCCGGCAGCTCAACACGCTGGCGCTCGCCGACGACGTGGCCCGCTCGCTCGGCCAGCGTGTCCACCTGGCCCGGGCCGGCGCGGCGGTCACCGTGGTCGTCCTCTGTGGTGCGGCCGTCGCCGCCGCCGGCCCGATCGTGTTCGTGGGGCTGACCATCCCCCACGTGGCGCGGGCCATCTGCGGGCCCGACTACCGCTGGATCCTGCCCTGGTCGCTCGTCCTCTCCCCCATCCTGCTGCTGGGCGCCGACGTGATCGGGCGGGTCGTTGCCCGACCCGGCGAGCTGCAGGTCGGCATCGTCACCGCCCTCGTCGGCGCCCCGTTCTTCGTCGCCCTGGTCCGCCGCCGCAAGCTGGTGCAGCTCTGAGCCCCGACGTTCCGTGGCGGCCCTCTCCCTCCCCCGGCCCGACCGACGGGCGCTGGCCGTGACGCTGGTGGTGGCGGCCGCCGCCTGCGGGGTGTTCGCCTGGTCGATCTCGCTCGGCGACTTCCCGGTGCCGATGGGCGACGTCGTGGCGACCCTCCTCGGCGGCGGCGACGCCGACAGCGAGCTCATCGTCCGCACGCTGCGGCTCCCCCGGGCACTCACCGGCCTGCTCGTGGGCGCGGCCTTCGGCCTGTCGGGCGCCATCTTCCAGCGAGTGGCCCGCAACCCGCTGGCCAGCCCCGACATCGTGGGCATCAACGCCGGAGCGGCGGCCGCCGTGACGCTGATCGTGCTGTTCGACGCCACGTCGACGCGGGTGACGCTCGGGGCCCTGGCCGGCGCGGCCCTCACGGTGCTTGCCATCTACCTCCTGGCCTACAAGCGGGGCGTCACCGGCTACCGGTTCGTGCTGGTGGGCGTCGGGGCCAGCGCCATGCTCTTCGCCGTCACGCAGTACATGCTGACCCGTGCCGAGCTCTACGACGCCCAGCGGGCCTTCGTGTGGCTGACCGGCAGCCTCAACGGCCGCGGCTGGGACTACGTGCGCCCGCTGACGATCGCCCTCGCCGTCCTCGTTCCCGCGGCGCTGGCGCTCGGCCGCCGGCTGCGCATCCTCGACCTCGGAGACGACGCCGCCCGGGGCCTGGGCGTGCGGGTCGAGGCGACCCGCACCGGGCTGCTGCTCACGGCCGCGACGCTGGCGGCGGTGGCGACCGCCGCCGCCGGCCCGGTGGCGTTCGTGGCCCTGGTGTCCCCGCAGGTCGCCCGGCGCCTGGTCGGGGGCTGCAGCGCCGCGCTGGCGCCGAGCGCGGCGTTCGGGGCACTGCTGCTGGTCTCCGCCGACCTCGTGGCCCGGCGCATCTTCGCCCCCACCGAGCTTCGGGTCGGCGTGGTCACTGCGATCCTCGGGGCGCCCTACCTGCTGTTCCTGCTCGCCCGTGCCAACCGGATCGGGGTGGCCGGGTGAGCCGGGCGATGCTGACGGCCGAGTCGCTGTCTCTGGGCTACGACGAGCGGCTCGTCGTCGACGACCTGTCGCTGACGATTCCCGCCGGCGCCCTCACGGCGATCGTCGGCGCCAACGCCAGCGGCAAGTCCACGCTGCTGCGGGGGTTGGCCCGCCTGCTCCGGCCCCGGGCCGGCAGCGTGCTGCTCGACGGCGCAGACATCCACCGCCTGCCCACCCGGGCCGTGGCCACCAAGCTGGGCATCCTCCCCCAGCAGCCCATCGCCCCCGAGGGCATCACCGTCGCCGACCTGGTGGCCCGCGGCCGCCATCCCCACCAGCGCTGGTACCGCACCTGGTCGCCGGCCGACGAGGAGGCGGTGGCCGACGCCCTCGCCGCCACCGAGATCGCCGACCTGGCCGACCGGGCGGTGGACGAGCTGTCGGGCGGCCAGCGCCAGCGTGTATGGATCGCGCTGGCGCTCGCCCAGGGCACCGGCCTGATGCTCCTCGACGAGCCCACGACGTTCCTCGACCTGGCGCACCAGGTCGAGGTGCTGGACCTGCTGGCCGACCTCAACGAGCGGGAGGGCCGCACCGTGGCGCTGGTGCTCCACGACCTCAACCTGGCGTGCCGCTACGCCCACCACCTGGTGGCGATGAGAGACGGGGCGATCGTGGCGCAGGGCGCGCCGGGCGACGTCATCACCGCCGAGACGGTCGCCGAGGTGTTCGGCCTCGACTGCCTGGTGATCCCCGACCCGGTCGCCGGCACGCCCCTGGTCGTCCCGGCGACGCCCCGCCGCCCGGCGAACGCCGACGGAATCAGAGCTTCGAGAGCACCGAGTCGGCCGAGCTGACGCTGACGCCGGGGCCCGGCTCGACCATCAGCTCGGTCACCACCCCGTCCTCGATGATGGCGGCATAGCGCTGGGAGCGCGTGCCGAGCCCGAAACCCCGGCCGTCCATCTGCAGCCCGACCTCGGCGGTGAAGTCGCCGTTGCCGTCGCCCAGCATGGTGATCTTGTCGCCGGTGTCCTGCGCCTGGCCCCAGGCGCCCATCACGAAGGCGTCGTTGACGGCGATGCAGGCAATCCTGTCGACGCCCTTGGCCTTGATGTCGGCGGCGCGCAGCACGAAGCCGGGCAGGTGGTGGTCGGAGCAGGTGGGCGTGAAGGCGCCGGGCACGGCGAACAGCACGACCTTGCCGGTGCCGAGCGCCTCGGCGCTCTGCACGGGCGTGGGTCCCTCGCTGGTCAGAGTCATCAGCTTGACGTCGGGGATGCGGTCGCCGACCGAGATCGCCATCGATCCTCCTCGATTGGTGGGCGGTGTCGTGCCGCCCGACCTTACTCACGCCGCGCAGCACGACAGCCGGTCGACGTCCCGGGTGAAGGTCTGGGCCGCCAGCCGCAGAGCCTCGGCCATGGTCAGGTATGGCGACCACGTGCCGGCGAGATCGGCGGTGGTGAGCCCGAACTTGACGGCGTAGACGGCAGCCTGGACGACGTCGCCGGCACCGTCGGCGAGCAGGTGCACACCCAGGACCTTGTCGGTGTCGACGTCGGCCACGATCTTCACGAGACCGGCCGTGTCGTGGTTGACCAACGCGCGGGGGACGGAGCTCAGCGGCAGCCGCGCGACCTTGACCCGGTGGCCGGCGCCGGTGGCCCCCCGTTCGGTGAGCCCGACGGCGGCGATCTGGGGGGTCGTGAACGTGACGCGCGGCAGGGCGGCGAGGTCGACCCGGCGGGCATGCTCGGCGAGCGCGTTCTGGGCGGCCAGCGCCCCGTGGTGGGCGGCGACGTAGACGAACTGCGGCGCGTCGGTGACGTCGCCGGCGGCGTGGACGCGCGGGTTGGTGGTCCGCAGGAAGTCGTCGACCACGACCGCCCCCCGCCCGTCGAGCGCGATGTCGGCGCTCTCCGCGGCGAGGTCGGCGGTGTTGGGCCGGCGCCCGGTCGCCACCAGGACCTGGTCGACGGCGAGCCACCGCTGCTCGCCGCCGACCGTGAAGGCGACGACACGCCGGTCGCCGTCACGCTCCACGCCCGTGACGCGCGCCGGGGCGTGGATCACGGCGCCCCGTTCCCGCAGCACCCCGGTCAGCGCCTCGGAGATCTCCGGCTCCTCGAACGGCGCCACCCGGTCGAGCGCCTCGAAGAACGTCACCCGGGAGCCGAGGTCGCCGAAGAGCTGCCCCAGCTCCAGGCCAACGGCGTTGGCGCCGATCACGGCCAGCGCGCCCGGGATGGTCTCGAGGTCGAGCGCGCTCGTGGAGGTGAGGTACCCGGCGTCGGCCAGGCCCGGGATCGGCGGTACGGCGGGCGATGCCCCGGTGGCCACGATGTAGGCCCCAGCGGCCAGCGGGCGACCGTCGACGGCGAGCGAGCGCTCGTCGGCGAACCGTGCCGTGCCGCGGACCAGGTCGATGCCGTGCTCGCCCAGCAGGTCCTCGTACTTCTCCTTGCGGAGCGCCGCCACCAGCTCGTCCTTCTGGGCGACCACGGCGCGCAGGTCCACCGGGCCGGCGGCGGTCTCGATGCCGGCGAACGGGTGGTGGGCGGCCACCCGCCGGGCCTCGCCCGCCCGGATCAGCGCCTTGGACGGCACGCAGCCGACGTTGACGCACGTCCCGCCCAAGGTCGACCGCTCGACCATCGTCACCCGGGCCCCGAGGTCGCGGGCGTTGATGGCGGCGGCGAACGCCGCCGAGCCGGACCCGAGGATCGCCAGGTCGCCGGTCACAGGGGGAGCCCGTCCAGGAAGCGGGCCAGCAGGGCGGTGAACGCTCGCCCGGCACGAACCGGCACGTTGTGGTCGACGTCGGGCAGGACCTCCAGGTGGGCGCCGTCGACCTCCTTCGCCAGCTGCTCGGCGATCCGCACGAACTCGGGCTGGTCGCGGTCCCCGACCACGACGAGCGTGGGGGTGCGGATGTCCGCCAGCCGGCCCCACGCCGGCGGCTGGTCCAGCCACATCGTGCCCATCGTGGCGATGCCGGCCACGTTGTCGGCGATGAGCTGGTGGATGCGGGCGTCCACGTCGGGGTCGGTGCGCAGGGGCGCCCACATCCGCGTGGCGGCGGCGATGCGCTCGCCGTCGTCGCCGTCGATCGCCGCCTCGAGGTCGGCCCAGCAGGGCGTCGAGTCCCCGACGTAGCCTGACACGCCGGCCGCGACCGGCACGAGCGCCGTCACCCGGTCGGGGCGCGCCAGTGCGTAGTCGACGGCGACCCGTCCTCCCATCGAGCACCCGACCGCCGCCGCTCGGTCGACGCCGGCGTGGTCGAGCACGGCGTCGAGCTCCTCGACGTACGAGTACGGCTCGGTGGCGGGGTCCGAGCGCCCGTAGCCCGGGTGGTCGTAGCGGACCACGCGGTAGCGGTCGGACAGCGCCGCCACCTGGTCGTCCCACATTCGGCGGTCGGCGATCCCGGCATGGACCAGGACGACGGCCGGGCCGCCTCCGGCCTGCTCGACCCACAGGCGCCGGCCGGGCAGCGTCAGGAACGACCCCTCGAGCCGGACCTCGGGCCGGACGTAGGCGCGGGCGACGCTGCGGGCGTCGTCGAGGTCGACGATCGCCACGCCGGGGTGGTCGGCCTGCCAGCGCTCGCCGGCCTCCCGGGAGGCGAAGAACGGCATCTGCGTGCAGATGGCCGAGGTGGGGCCGCTGACCGAGCAGCACGAGGTCACCTCCTCGCCGGCGATCGCGACCACGGCACCGGGCGGCGTGGCGGCCGAGACGGTCCCGTCGGCCTCCACCGTCAGCCGAATCTCGGCGCCGCTGACCGGGCAGGTGGAGGCGACCTCGACGCGCTCGCCCAGCATGATGGGCAGGAACAGCGCGTCGAACCCGCACCAGGCGTAGAGGTCGTGGCCGCGCACGCGGAAGCGGTGCCGGGTGGGGCGCAGGGTCAGGGCCCCGCCCACAACGGCACCGTCCTCGACCTCGATGCCCATCTGCCGGGCGCCCTCGATCAGGGCCGTGACCTCGGGGATGCTCAGCCCGGTCGCCGCCGCCAGCGCTCCCGGCGTGACCGGCATGCCGTCGGCCAGCCGGTCCACGGCGAACCGGCCCACCCGGCTGGTCGCGTAGTCCCGGCGGCTCCACGTCTCGTGCAGCTCGGTGATGGTCGGAGTGGCCATGGCGGGGAGGATAAGGATTCCAGTACACTGGAATGTCAACCCCTGACGAGGGGAAGGCAGGAGGACGCGATGCTCATCGGCGAGCTGGCGCGGCGCACCGGAACCACGGCCAAGACCCTGCGTTTCTACGAGGACGAGGGGCTGCTTCCCGAACCCGACCGGCGAAACTCCGGCTACCGCGACTACCCGGCGGGCGCCGTCGACCGGGTGGCCTTCATCCGGGACGCCCAGAAAGCCGGGTTCACGCTGCGCCAGATCGGACAGATCCTCGACATCCGCGACGGCGGGGAGCCGCCCTGCGAGCACGTCGGCCAGCTCATCGACCAGCGCCTCGACGAGGTCGAGCGGCGCATGGCCGAGCTCCGGCAGACGAGGGCCCACCTCCAGCAGCTCGCCCGCCGCACCCGGGAGCTCGACCCCGTCGACTGCGGGGGCTACTGCCACATCATCCAGGGCTTACCCGGTCGGAGGCTGGAGGCGGCGCCGGGAATCGAACCCGGGTAAAGGGCTTTGCAGGCCCCTGCCTAAACCACTCGGCCACGCCGCCCGGAGGAACAACGATAGCGGCGGCGGCAGGTGGGCTCGGGCGACATCGATGAGTGGGCCGACGACCTGGCGGCGGTTGTGTTCCCCGAGTGAGCCCGCCGGCGGCGGGGGGAGCTGCGAGCGAGAGCCCTGATGTCGCTTACAGCCC
>DASQUY010000135.1:0-2054 GCA_035641055.1 Acidimicrobiales bacterium
GCACCAGGCCTTCCCAACCTGAGACGACCACGCCAACATCATGTCCAGCACCATGACGGCCGACGACCTCGCCCCGGAGTTCACCGAGCTTCGGCCCCGGCTCCTCGGGATCGCCTACCGCATGCTCGGCAGCGCCTGGGATGCCGAGGACGTCGTCGCCGACGCCATGGTCCGGTGGATGGACGTCGACCGGCGGGAGATCAGGGAGCCCCTGGCGTTCCTCACCACGGTCGTGACCCGGCTGGCGATCGACCAGCTCCGGTCGGCACGTGTGGCCCGGGAGAGCTACGTCGGCGAGTGGCTACCCGAGCCGCTGCTGACCGAGCCGTCACCGCTCGGGCCGTTGGACACGGTCGAGCGGCGCGAGGCCGTTTCGCTCGCCACGCTACGCATGATGGAGGCCCTGACACCGCCGGGGCGGGCAGTGCTCGTGCTCCACGAGGCGTTCGACCTGACGCACGCCGAGATCGCCACCGTCATCGGCATCACCGAGGACGGCGCCCGCCAGCACCTCCGCCGGGCCCGCACCCGCCTAGACCGCGACACCAACCGGTTCGAGCCGGACGTGCACGACGACACCCTCGAGCGCCTCCTTGCCGCCCTCGAGAACGGCGACCTGGCCGACGTGCAGGAGCTCCTGGCCGCCGACGTCGTCTCGTACAGCGACGGCGGGGGCAAGGCCCGGGCCGCCCGGTGGCCGATCGTGGGCGCCCACCCGGTGGCGGGGTATCTGCGGGCGCTTCGCCGCCACCTGCCGGTGCGCGGCATCCGCACGGTCGACGTCAACGGCCGGACCGCGGCGACGCTGCGGTTCGGCCGCCAGCACGCGCTGCTGGCGGCGGACGTGCGCGACGGCAGGATCCGGGAGATCCAGTGGATCATGAACCCGGACAAGCTGCGCTACCTCCAGCACCAGCTCGACCTTCGGCGAGGTTGAGGAAATAGCGACCGAGGAGGTCTGTCATTTCCTTACTTGTGGAACGCGTGTGGTCACGGATGGTGCGGTCGCTGGCCCCGGGACGGGCTGCGCCGCGTGTCGCTGGCTATCCGACGTCGTCCAACCGCGCCTCGTCGCTGCACCTGCGGTGGGAGTTACCGGCGGGCACGGGCGCCGTGGTGGCGGCCTCCGTCGCCCTCGTGGTCGAGGCCGCGCCCGCGGTCCCCGACCTTTACTTCTGGGCGCTCCAGGCCTCGTTCGTCGACGGCGCCGGCCGACACCACGGCGGCGGTCACCTGGGGCTGCAGTGGCACCGGCCGCACCCCGGCTCGCGGGCGGTCAACTGGGGCGGCTATGGACCCGAGGGCCGGACGCTCGACGGGTCGGCGTCGCCCCTCCCCAGCGCCACCGGCAACCCGAACACCCGTGACCTGTGGTGGGAGCCCGGCGAGCCGTACACGCTGACCATCCAGCGGGCCGCCGAGGGTGGCTGGGCCGGAACGGTCGGGGGGAGGCGGATCCGACGGCTCGATGCCGGCGGCGACCGGCTCGGCGGCCTCATGGTGTGGTCCGAGGTGTTCGCCCGCTGCGACGCGCCTGCCGTCGCCGTGCGCTGGTCGGCGTTCCGGGTCACCACCACCGAGGGCGGGGTCGTCGCACCGGTGGCCGTGCACGTGAACTACCAACGCCGGGCGGACGGCGGCTGTGACAACTCGACGGCGATGCCCGATGGTGACGCCGTGCGCCAGATCACCGGCACCGCCCGAGCGGTGCCCCAGGGCGCCCGCCTGCCGATTGCCGTCGCCGGGTGATAGCAACGGGGACGAGTGGGGACGCCACACATCGCCATCGTCGGGGCCATGGCCGTCGGCAAGTCGACCGTCGGCCGCAGGCTGGCCGAGCGCCTGCGCCTACCGTTCTGCGACAGCGACGACGACCTGGCCGAGGCCCGGGGGATCACCGGCGGCGAGCTGGCCGAGCGCGACGGCGTCGAGGCCCTGCACCGCTGGGAGGCTGGCCACCTGCGGGGCGCCCTGGCCCGGCCGGAGCCGGTCGTCGTGGCGGCGGCCGCCAGCGTCGTGGACGACGCCGAGTGCCTGGCGGCGCTTCAGGAGCC
>DASQUY010000136.1:0-2475 GCA_035641055.1 Acidimicrobiales bacterium
CACCGTCCCGCCCGGCAACTGATCTCGCTCGGGGTCGGAGCCGAGAACGTCGACGACATCGACCGCATCTCCGCCTCGCTCCGGCGACTCGGGATCGGGGCGCAGCGCGATGCTGACGGACTGCACGCCGCCGATCCGGCCACCGGCCTACGCGTGGTCGTTTCGGTGGCGCCCCGCATCGAGCAGGCGCCGACGCCGACCCCGCCGTACAACGGTCCAGGTGACGTCGAGCGCAACGGGGCCCGTTCCCCGGCGATCCTGCGACCGGGGCCGGTGCGCCCCCGCAAGCTCGGCCACGTCGTGTTCGGCTCCGTCGACCAGGAGTCGACCCAGCGATTCTTCGTCCACGGTCTCGGCTTCAAGGTGAGCGACGAGGCGCCCGGGCTGGCCGCCTTCATGCGCTGCTCCACCGACCACCACAACGTCCTGGTGCAGCAGGCCCCCGTGAACTTCCTCCATCACACGTCCTGGGAGGTGGACGACGTGGACGAGATCGGCCGGGGCGCCACCGGGATGCTCGAGGGCCACCCCGAGCGACACGTCTGGGGGCTCGGCCGGCACTACGTCGGGTCGAACTTCTTCTGGTACCTGCGCGACCCGGCCGGCAACTTCTCCGAGTACTACTCCGACCTCGACTGCATCCTCGACGACCAGTTGTGGGAACCCGGTGTGGTCACCGGGGCGAAGGGCCTCTACGCCTGGGGCCCGCCGCCCCCGCCGTCGTTCCTGCACCCCGACGATCTCGCCGACCTCATGATGGGAGCTCACCAATGAACATCGTCGTCGAGGACTATCTCCTCATCGGCATGGCGGTAGGCAACCAGATGGGACCGTACTTTTACCGCATGGCCACTCCCGGGGAGCTGTGACAATGACGACCAATGAAGTGAGCGAGGCGGCCAAGGCCGTCGTCCGGCGCAACACCGAAGAGGTCCAGAGCAAAGGGAACTTCGAGCTCTTCGAGGAGCTCTTCGCCGACGACTTCCTCGACCACACCCCCCAACCGGGCCGCAGCCCGGACAAGGCCGGTGCCCGTGCTCTCTACCGCGTCCTCCGCGAGGCGTTCCCCGACTTCCGGGCCGAGATCCACTGGCAGGCCGCGGACGGCGACCTCGTCACGACCTACAAGACCTACCACGGCACCCACCAGGGACCGTTCTTCGGCATCGCACCAACCGGACGGGAGATCCACTTCGAGACGGTCGACGCCATGCGGGTGCGCAACGGCCAGATCGTCGAGCACTGGGGAGTCGCCAACCTGCTGTCCCTGCTCCAGCAGCTCGGCGCCGTCTCCCTGACGCCGTAACGGAAAGGTGAGCCGCAATGCCCCGAGCCGTCAGATTCGATCACTACGGAGGATCGGACGTCCTGTCCGTCGTCGACATCGACCAGCCCCACCCCGGGCCCGGCGAGGTCGTGGTCCGAGTCGTCGCCGCCGCCACCAACCCCGGCGAGATGCTGATCCGGGAGGGCGCCTTCGCCGACGTGTGGCCGGCCACCTTCCCCGAAGGTCAGGGGAACGACTTCAGCGGCCGCATCGCCGAGGTCGCCCCGGGTGAGGCACGCTTCTCGCCGGGCGACGAGGTGATCGGCTTCCTACCCCGCGCCGCCCAAGCCGACTACGTCGTGTCCGCCTCGGACCGGCTGGCCCGGAAGCCACCCGGCGTCTCGTGGGAGGTCGCCGCCGCCATCCCCGCCGCTGGCTCCACCGCCTACGCCGCGGTGCGGGCCGTCCACCTGAAGGCGGGGGAGACGGTCGTCGTCGCGGCCGCCGCCGGAGGCGTCGGAGTCATTGCCGCCCAATTGGCCCGACTCGCCGGCGCCCGGGTGATCGGCACCGCCGGCGACACCAACGCCGAGTTCCTCCGCTCCCTCGGCGTGGAACCCGTCCGCCACGGCGACGGGCTGCTCGAGCGGATCCAGCAGCTCGCGCCCGACGGTGTCGACGCCTACCTGGACAACTTCGGCGCCGGCAACGTCGACCTCGCCATCAAGCTCGGCGTGGCCCCCGACCGCATCAACACGATCATCGACGGCGCCGCCGCCGCCCGCTACGGCACCCACGCCGACGCCCAGACGCAAGCCGACTCCCCACAGGTCTGGGAGGAGCTGGCCGAACTCGTCGTCGCCGGCCGCCTCACCATTCCCATCCAGTCCGTCTACCCCCTCGAGCAGGTGCGCGCCGCCTACGACGAGCTGGCCGCCCGCCACACCCGGGGCAAGATCATCCTGCGCGTCGCCCCTGATTAGGCCCTCTCCCACGGAAGCTGCTGCGAGCCGCCAACTGGGCCGTTTCCGCGGAACTTGCGGAGGTCGTCCTGCGGGCGTGCCGGCGCGCGTCTCGGCGATGAGCTCAACGAGCTCGCCCAGCTTCAAACGGAGGAGAAAAAATGAAAACAACCGATGTAAAGTCACTATCCAAACTATGGAAATCCGGCGGAATTTCTTTATTGATCCTTCTGGCTTTTACAATGT
>DASQUY010000137.1:0-4716 GCA_035641055.1 Acidimicrobiales bacterium
CGGGGCGCGCCCCCTATCCCCGCCGACGAGCGCGAGGACTGGATCCGGCTCCCCGCCGACGACCTGGACCTGCGGGTGCGCGTCGAGGCGCTCCGGCGGCGCAGCGACGGCGACGGCGGCCTGGCCCCGATGCTCGACGACGACGGCGTGCTCCGGGTCGGCGACCGGTGGGTGTCCCTCCCGCCGGTCGAGGCCCGGCTGACCGCCGCATTGTTGGACCGGTTCGGGGCCGTCGTCAGCCGAGAGTCCCTCGCCCGCTCGGGATGGCCCGGCGGCTCGCCCGGGCGCAACGCCCTCGACGTCCACGTGCTGCGGCTGCGTCGCCGGCTGTCGCCCCTGCGCCTCGCCATCCGCACCGTGCGCTCGCGGGGCTACGTCCTGGAGCGGTCGGACGGCGGCCAGGTGGGGCAGGAACCGGTCATGAGGGCCGGCTGACGTCGAGCGCTCGGCGACAGCGAGGCCGCCAGGGACAGGCAAGAAATGCGTAAGGAAGGCGACGTCTGGCCGTCATCTCGCAGGCATTTACGAGAAACACCCCCTCCTTACCGTCGCCACCGTCCACCAACCTGAGGAGGTTGAGAGTGAAGAGGAAGCTGCTCATCGGAGCGGCGATCGCGGGGGCCGCCGTGGTGGCCCTGGCCTCACCGGCCGCCGCGCAGGACCTTCCCGAGGGGGTCGCGCCACAAATCGTGCTCGACAACCTCTGGGTGTTCATCGCGGGCGTGCTGGTGTTCTTCATGCAGGCGGGCTTCGGTCTCCTGGAGGCCGGCCTGACCCGTGCGAAGAACGTCGCCAACATCATGATGAAGAACCTGATGGACATGTCGGCGGGCGTGCTGGCGTTCCTGCTCGTCGGCTTCGGCATCGGGTTCGGCTCCACCCAGTGGCTCGACGGTTGGTTCGGCTGGGGTGGGCTCGGCGTGAAGGGCATCGACTCGGCGCCGGGCGACGGCCTGTGGCCGGCGACGTCGTTCTTCTTCCAGGCCGCGTTCGCCGCCACCGCCGCCACCATCGTCTCGGGGGCGATGGCCGAGCGCACGAAGTTCAAGTCCTACGCCGTCTACTCCGTCATCATCACGGCCTTCATCTACCCCGTGATCCTGCGCTGGACGTGGGGCGGCGGTTGGCTCGCCCAGCGCGAGTTCCCCTTCAGCGACTTCGCCGGCTCGACCGTGGTCCACGGCACCGGCGGCTGGGCGGCGCTGATGGGAGCGATCATGCTGGGTCCCCGCCTCGGCAAGTACGGGCCCGACGGCAAGGCCCGGGCGATCCCCGGCCACAGCATCCCGCTGGTCGTGCTCGGCGCTCTCATCCTGTTCATCGGCTGGTTCGGGTTCAACCCGGGCTCGGAGTTGGCGGCCGACGAGTTCGTGATGATGGTCGCCACCCGGACCCTGGTGGCGGCCTGCGCCGGCGCCGTGGTGGCCGGCGGCATCACGTGGCTGAGGAGCGGCAGGCCCGACGTCTCGATGACCGCCAACGGCCTGCTCGCCGGCCTGGTTGCGATCACCGCCCCCTGCGGCACCGTCACGACGTCGGTGGCGGTCCTCATCGGGGCGATCGCCGGAGCGATCGTCGTGGGCTCGGTGATGTTCTTCGACAGGATCAGGATCGACGATCCGGTGGGCGCCATCTCGGTGCACGGCGTCTGCGGCACCTGGGGCACGCTGTCCATCGGCCTCTTCGCTCGCTACGACGACGCCTTCCTGGGACGGGAGAACGCCGGCCTGTTCTACGGTGGCGGGCTCGACCAGATGTGGACCCAGCTCGTCTACGTGCTGGCCCACTTCGCCTTCGTCTGCGTCGCCGCCGGGCTGTTGTTCTACGTCATCAAGCGGACGATGGGCCTGCGGGTGTCGCCGGAGGAGGAGCTGGAAGGCCTGGACATTTGGGAGCACGGCTCGCCGGGGTACGCCCCCGACGTCGTGCCCTCCCTGCCGTCCGAGGGTGTGGCGCCACCGCCGGTGGCCTCGCCCCAGCCAGCGTCGACGTCGAGTTGGGGAGGCTGACGTGCTCCATCTCGTAACCGCCATCATCAAGCCCCACAAGCTCGACGACGTGAAGGCGGCGCTGCAGGGCGCCGGCGTCCACGGCATGACCGTCACCGAGGTCAAGGGCTTCGGCCGGCAGGCCGGGCACACCGAGACCTATCGGGGCGCGGAGTACCAGGTGGACTTCGTGCCCAAGGTGAAGGTCGAGGTGCTGTGCGCCACCGAGGACGCCGACAAGATCACGGCCTCGATCGCCGAGGCCGCCCGCACCGACCGGATCGGTGACGGGAAGATCTGGGTGTCGGCGATCGACCGGGCTGTCCGCATCCGCACCGGCGAGATGGGCGACGACGCCATCTGACCGCCACCAGACCGAGCATTCTGCCCGCGCTCACCGTCACTATTGCCGGTGAGCGCGGGCAGAAGCGTTTGGGCCGTCGCCCTTCGGCGTTCTGCCCGCGCTGACCTGCCTTATTGCGGGTGAGCGCGGGCAGAATGGGAGGGGTCAGCCGGCCGCCTGGCGGGCGACGGCCTCGGCGGCGGCGGCGATCTCCTCGGGGGACCGGAGGTAGCGCTCGATGGTGGGCTTGGCCTCGGCGGGGAGGAAATCGTCGCCGAGCTCGTAGATGAAAGCTTCGCCGGTGGGGATGTTCAGCTCGACGATGTCGGCGTCGGAGAGGCCGTCGAGGTGCTTGACCAGCGCCCGCAGGCTGTTGCCGTGGGCCGACACCAGCACGACCTTGCCGTCGGCCAGGTCGGGGACGATGGCGTCGTACCAGTAGGGCAGCATGCGGTCGACGACGTCGGCCAGGCACTCGGTGTCGGGCACGAGCTCGGGCGGCACGGCGGCGTAGCGGGGATCGTGGCGCACGTTGCGGTCGTCGGCGCGGTCCATCGGCGGCGGCCGTACGTCGTAGGACCGCCGCCAGAGCTGCACCTGGTCGGCGCCGAAGCGCTCGGCGGTCTCCGCCTTGTTGAGCCCTTGGAGGTCGCCGTAGTGGCGCTCGTTGAGCCGCCAGTGCCGCCGCACGGGGATCCACGACCGCCCCATCCCCCGCAGCGCCAGCTCGGCGGTGCGGATGGCCCGCACGAGGACGGACGTGTGCACGACGTCCGGCAGCAGGCCGGCCTCCGCCATGAGCCGCCCGGCCTCGGCCGCCTGCGCCTCACCGGCGGCGCTCAGGTCACAGTCGAACCAGCCCGTGAACAGGTTCTTCAGGTTCCACTCGCTCTCGCCGTGGCGGAGCAGCACCAGCGTGCGGGCCATCGGGCGATCAGCCCCCGCCGCCACCGCCGGGGCCGCCGTTGCCATCGTCCTCTGTGGTCGGGGTGGTCTCCGCCGGGCGGAAGCGCTGGACCACCACGGTCACGGTGGAGCCCTGGTCGACCTGCTGGCCCTCCGCGGGGCTCTGGCTGATGACGATGCCGTCCTGGCTGGGATCATTGGTGGGTTGCTCGCCGCCGACCTGCATCTGCAGGCCGACGTTCGCGAGCTGCGACTGGGCGTTGTTCTCCCTCGAACCCTCGACATTCGGGACCGTCACCTGGCCGGGCCCCGACGACACGAACAGCGTGATCGTCTGGTCGGGGGCGGCCTCCGACCCGGCGCCGGGGTCGGTGCCGATGACCAGGCCCGCCTCGACGTCCTCGGACGCCTGCGGCTGCGACTGGATAGTGCCGGTGAACCCGGCGTTGGTCAGCTCGTTGCCGGCGTCGTTCTCGCTCATGCCGGCCACGTCTGGCACGGTGAGGGCCTCGGGCCCGGTGGAGACGAGCAGCGTGACGGTCTCGCCGAGCGCCAGCTCGCTTCCGGCCGGTGGCTGGGTCTCGATGACCAGCCCGGCCTCGACGTCGTCGCTCGGCTGCTCCTGGGGGTTGGGCACGAAGCCGACGTCGCTGATCGTCTGGCTCGCCTGGTCAGCGGGCTGGCCGCGCACGTCCGGCACCGTGTCGGTCTCCGGACCCGCGCCGACCGTGATCGTGACCTCCGAGCCCTCGGCGACCTCCTCGTTGGCGGACGGGTTGGTGCGTAGGACCAGGCCCGCCTGGTCCTCCTCCGAGGCCTCCTGCTCCTCCGTGACGTCGAACCCCACGCCCTCCAGCGTGGCCCTCGCCTCGTCGACCGGCTGACCGACGACGTTGGGCACGGCGACCAGCTCGGGGTCGCCGTCCGTGGTCCCGAGGCTGCGCACGATGAGGAACAACAGCCCGGCCAGGATGAGCAGCAGCAGCACGAGCGCCGCCAGGAACCACTTCGAGCGCTTGGGCTCCTCCTCGGTGGGGGCGTAGGCCTCGTCGGTGTAGTCGTCGTACGTGTCGCCGCCCCATCCCGGCGCCACGGCGGTGCGGTCGTAGTCGGTGGGCTCCATCAGGTTGGTGGTGCCGGGGTCGACCGGCGGGGCCAGCACCGGCTCGGCCATGATGCGGGCACCGTCGAGGTAGCGCCGCAGGTCGGCCCGCAGGTCACGTGCCGACGGATAGCGGTTGGCCGGGTTCTTGGCCAGGCACTTGAGCGTGATGGCCTCGAGAGTCTCGGGGAGGCCGGGGTCGATCTCCCGGGGCGGGACCGGGTTCTGTTGCACGTGGTTGTAGGCGATCGCCACCGCGCTGTCGCCCGAGAAGGGCGGCTGGCCGGTGGTCATCTCGTAGAGCACGCAGCCCAGGCTGTAGATGTCGCTGCGGGGATCGACGGGGGCGCCGCGGGCCTGCTCGGGCGAGAAGTAGG
>DASQUY010000138.1:0-5599 GCA_035641055.1 Acidimicrobiales bacterium
GGCGCCGCCGCCGATCACCGCCAAGCGGCGGGGGAGGGTGTCGAGGGAGAAGACCGTCTCGTTGGTCAGGTGGTCGATGCGGCGCAGGCCCTCGATCGGCGGCACGGCCGGCCCGGCCCCCGTGGCGAGGACGATCCGGCGACCGTGCAGGCGGGCGCCGTCGACGTCGGCTTCGTGGCGCGAGCGCAGCACGGCGCGCCCGTGGATCACCGTGATGCCGTCACGCTTGAGGGCCACGTCGTCCTCGGTCGCCGCCACCTGGGCCACCGCCGCCCGCACGGCCGCCATGGCGTCGGCGAACGAGTCGCCCCGGGCCGCCGCCGCCAGGAGCGTCTTGGAGGGAACGCATCCGGTGAACGTGCAGTCGCCGCCCACGGGCCCCTCCTGCACCAGCGCCGTGTGGGCGCCGCCGCGGGCGCCCGCACGGGCGGCGGCGATGCCGGCGGCGCCGCCGCCGATCACCAGGAGGTCGAAGTCACGGTCCACGCTGTGGGCAAACCCGGTCGAGGCCGGCGCCCATTCCGGGTGCCGTGGTGGTCACGAGGACGCTCGCTCCGCGGCCAGCAGGTCTTCGACGGCTCGGGCCATGTCGTCCTCGGTGGCGACGTTGTCCCAGCGCTCCACGATGGTCCCGTCGGCGCCGACGAGGAACACCCAGGGCTCGGCCGGGTCGCCCTGCCGGTCGGGCCAGATCCACTCGGCCGCGGCGTCGTTGAGCTCGTTGGCCTCGAAGTCGCGCCACACCTCGATGTGCACGAAGTCCATGCGGTCGCCGTGGCGGCGGGCGAGCTCCTGCACCGAGTCGGTGATCGGGCCGCAGAACCGGCTGATGCAGAACACCGGCGTGGACACGACCACCATGACCGGCCGGCCGGCGGCGATGGCGTCGGCCACGGTCGTCGAGTGCAGCTCGGGGTCGGGCACGGTGCCGTCGGGGTCTGCCCGCGAGTCGACGGCGGTGGGCGGGGCGTCGGCGTCGCCCGGCAGCAGGTTCTGCGTGCGGGGGGCGGGCTCGCCGACGTCGACGACGTGGGTCCGGTCCTCGACCTCGAAGGCGGCGGTGGCCCGCTCGGTGCCGCCGTCCAGCTCGGCGGTCACCTCCACCTGCCAGAAGCCCGGCTCGTCGAAGCGGATGCCCTCGGCCCCGTACACACCCCGGGCGACGGCGCCCGACGTGTACTGCGGCCCCTGGCCGTCGGCGGGGACGTCCTGGCCGGGGAGCGGCTGGAAGGTGGCGGTGGCGCTCGGCCCGGGACGTGGCTCGCCCCCGCCGTCGGCCCCCAGGAAGGAGAAGCTCAGGTCGGCCTCGCCGAAGCTGACCATCCCCCGATCCTCGCTGAACAGCCCCACGATGAAGCGCTGGTCGCGCCCGGCGACCGGCTCGTAGCTCGCCACCTCGGCCACGAGGCCCTCACCGGACGTCCCCGAGGCCCCGGACCCGCCGTCGCCGCCCGATCCTCCGCAGGCGGCCAGCACCAAGCCGCCCACGCCCGCGAGGAGCAACGCTCGGCGCCCGAGCCGCGGCGGCTGGGGGATCACCCGGCCAGGATCGCCCATCAGCCGCACCCGTTCACGTCACCCTCGCCGACGACCTCGGCGGCGCCGGCGGTGGCGTCCGCCAGGGTGTCGAGGGCGGCGGTGAGCTCCGCCGGGTCGGGCGACTCGTCGAGCATGGCCTCCACTCGGAACTTGGCCTCGAGCAGTCCGGCGGCGGCGGCCGGGTCGACCTCGTTGGCATCGGCCGCCAGCTCGTGCAGCCCGTCGTGCGAGCGGTCGTAGAAGGCGGCGCGCGCTGCCTCCACGTCGTCGTTCCTCGCCACCTCCATCGCCTCGCACAGCCCGGCGTGGGTGTCCGCGGCCGGCGAGGTCGCATCGCCGCCGCCGTTCCACGCCACGACCGCGAGGATCCCCACGGCGATGACGACGACCGCCGCGCCGCCGATCGCCAAACGAACCCGGGTCACGAGGGGATGGTCGCGTACCGCCACCGTGGGGAGTAATCGGGTGTTAGGCCACGACGGCGGTGGTGGGGTCGCCGGGCTCGGTGCCGTCGGTGCGGCCGGCCGCGGCGGCCGGGGCGAACTGCGTTCGGTGCAGGTCGGCGTAGCGGCCGCCCGCGGCCAGCAGCTCGTCGTGCGTGCCGCGCTCCACGATGCGGCCGTCCTCGACCACGAGGATGACGTCAGCGGCACGGATGGTGGACAGCCGGTGGGCGATGACCAGCGCCGTGCGCCCGGTGAGCGCCTCGGCCAGCGCCGCCTGGACGGCGGCCTCGGACTCGGAGTCGAGGTGGGCCGTGGCCTCGTCGAGCAGCACGACCCGTGGCTGGGCGACCAGCAGCCGAGCGATGGTGAGCCGCTGGCGCTCGCCGCCGGAGAGGCGGTAGCCGCGCTCGCCGACGACCGTCGCCAGCCCGCCGGGCAGGGCCGCCACCAGGTCGGCGAGCTGGGCGCGCCGCAGCACGTCCCACAGCTCGGCGTCGGTCGCCTCGGGCCGGGCGAGGCGCAGGTTGCCGGCGATGGAGTCGTGGAACAGGTGCCCATCCTGGGTCACCATGCCGAGGGTGTCGCGAATGGAGTCGAAGGTGAGGTCTCGCAGGTCCACGCCCGACAGCCGCACGGTGCCGGCGTCGACGTCGTAGAGCCGGGCCGCGAGGGCCGCGATGGTGGACTTCCCCGCCCCCGACGGCCCGACCAGGGCGACGAGCTGGCCCGGCTCGGCCACGAACGACACCCCGTGCAGGATCTCGACGCCGCCCCGTGTGTCGAGGACGGCCACCTCCTCCAAGGACGCCAGCGAGACCTTGTCGGCCGGCGGGTAGGCGAAGCGCACGTCGTCGAAGGTGATCGACACCGGGCCGTCCGGGATCGGCCGGGCGTCCGGGCGCTCGGCGATGAGCGGCGGCAGGTCGAGCACCTCGAAGACCCGCTCGAAGCTGACCAGCGCGGTCATGACCTCGGCGCGGGCGCTGGCCAGGGCCGTCAGCGGGGCGTAGAGCCGCGTGAGGAGCAGGGCCAGGGTGACGATGGCACCGGTGTCCAGGCTGCCGCGCACGGCGAGCCAGCCGCCGAGCCCGTAGACGAGGGCGAGCGCCAGCGCCGAGACCAGCGTCAGCGCCGTGACGAAGATCGACTGGGCCATGGCGATCCGCACCCCGATGTCGCGCACCCGCTCGGCCCGGGCGCCGAACTCGGCCACCTCGTGGGCCGGCCGGCCGAACAGCTTCACCAGGGTGGCGCCGGGCGCCGAGAACCGTTCGGTCATCTGGTTGGTCATGGCGGCGTTGTGGTCGGCCTGCTCGCGGGTGAGCGCCGCCAGCCGCCGGCCGACCCGGCGTGCCGGCAGCACGAACAGGGGCAGCAGCACGAGGACCAGCACGGTGACCTGCCAGGAGATCCCGACCATGACCGCCAGGGTCAGCAGCAGCGCCACGGCGTTGCTGACGACACCGGACAGGGTGTCGCTGATCGCCCGCTGGGCGCCGATCACGTCATTGTCGAGCCGGCTGACCAGCGCACCGGTCCGCGTGCGGGTGAAGAACGCCACCGGCATGCGCTGGACGTGCGCGAACACGGCGCGGCGCAGGTCCAGGATCAGGCCCTCGCCGATGCGGGCCGACAGCCAGCGGTTGACGATGCCGACCGCCGCCTCGGCCACGGCCAGCACCGCGATCAACCCGGCGAGGCCGACGACGACGCCGCCGCCGCGCCGATCCTCGATGGCGTCGACGACCTCGCCGGCGAGAATCGGCGTCGCCACTGCCAGGGCGGCGAGCATGACGCTGAGGACGACGAACAGCAGCAGGGCCCGCCGATGGGGCCGGGCGAAGCGCCCGATGCGGCGCAGGGTGGCGCGGGAGAACGGGCGCCGGTCGGGGTCTTCGTGCATGGCGTGGTGGAGGGAGGTCCACGCCGTGACTTCCATGCTCATGGTCCGAGTATGGCGGGGGTGAGGGTCAGTAGCGCATGAGGGTGCCGTCGCGGCGGACAACTTCTGCGGCCCGGTGGAAGGCGAGGGCGCCGGCGGCGAGCCAGCCGGCGGCGAGTGCCGCCATCCAGACGAGGCCGCCGTCGCCGGTCAGCGTGAGCCCGCCACCGTCCAGCAGGACGGAGCGGGCGGACTCGATGGGATGCGTGATCGGCAGGAACCGGCCGACGGCCGCGATCCAGCCGGGCATGTCGTCGAGCGCCACGAACATGCCGCCGCCGAAGAAGATGACGAGCAGCAGCACGTCGTTCAGCACTTCGATCCGCTTCCACAGCAGGGTGAGGCCGCCGATCATGAGGGAGTAGCCGACGCTGCCGGCGGTCAGGAAGGCGATGGGCACCGACACGGCCGGGTCCCAGTCGAGGTCGACGCCGACGGTGAGGGCCACGACGGCATACAGCGTGCCGACCACGAACAGCGCCTCGAGCAGCGAGGCGACCACGCGGCCCACGGCCGCCAGGACCCACCACGGCAGGGGGCTGAGGTAGACCTGCTCGAGGGTCCCGGCCTGGATCTCGGCGAGCTGGCGCCAGAAGAACTTCTGGGCCTGCAGGTAGAAGAACATGCCGAGGACGAACCCCACGAGCAGCCAGCCGGTGCGGCGGTCGTCGAGGGTCCACTCGAAACGGTCTGCCACGATGGCGTCGGCCTGACCGGCCAGCGCCGCCCACAGCAGGAACAGGGGCACGAACATCGTGAGCTCGAGCACGATCTGGCGGCGCTCGTCCCAGCCGAACCGCAGCCCCTTGTCGACCTCGTTGCCGATGGCGATCGCCGTTCGGTGCAGCATCAGGCGCTCAGC
This sequence comes from Acidimicrobiales bacterium, assembly GCA_035641055.1. Lineage (GTDB taxonomy): Bacteria > Actinomycetota > Acidimicrobiia > Acidimicrobiales > VFJN01 > DASQUK01. The sequence goes on from DASQUY010000138.1 coordinate 4,790, forward strand.
CTTCCGTCTCGCAGGGCGCGGCGGACCTGCCAGTGGTAGGCGGCCCAGCCGGCCAGGAGCAGCACGGCAGTGTGGAGCAGCAGCCACCCGAGGGCCCCGGATGCCCACACGTCGCCCAGCCCGTCCCCGTCGACGAGGATCTTGCGGGTGGCGGCGATGCCGAGCGTCGTGGGGGCGAGGTCGGCGACGACCTCAAGCCCGCGGGGGAACAGCTCGGGCGGGGCCATGGTGCCGTTGAGCGCCATGACGCCCATCTGGATGATGTGCACCAGCGCGCCGATGCCGGGATAGGTGAAGCCCGAGGCGGCGATCAGCAGCGCGAACCCGGCGGCGCCGGCCACGGTCAGGCCCAGCGGCACCAGGGCGCCGGGGGCGAGCGGGTAGTCCACGCCGACGGCGACCAGCACGGCCGCGGTCACGACCACCGCGACCGGCAGCGTCTCGGCCAGCACGCCCGCCAGTCGTCCCAGGGCCAGCTGCCCGGGTGGCAGCGGCGACAGGTGGATCTGCTCGAGCGTGCCGGCGTTGCGCTCCTCCAGGATCCCGGCCACGAGCCGCATCGTGGTGAGGTAGACGACCGTGTAGGCGAAAAGCGCCGGGGCCGTGTCCGCCACCAGGCCGTCGACGATCCGCCCGTCGCCGACGAAGTACTGGATGACCAGGTACATGACGACCATCATGAGCAGCGAGGGGATCAGGGTCGCCCGATAGGTCCACAGCAGGCGCAGGCCCTTGCCCGCCTCGTTGGCGATCATGCGGGCCCGGGCGCCGGGGGCGTCGCCCGTGACCCGCACGGCCGGCGGTGTCGGC
>DASQUY010000139.1:0-6191 GCA_035641055.1 Acidimicrobiales bacterium
CCTGCCAGCGCGACGCCCGCCCCAGGAGCAGGGGGAGCAGGATGCCCATCATCCACACGCCGTACAGGATGTCGTCGTCGTGGATCGCCTCGACGACGCCCGGCGTCGCCACCGCCAGCGCCCCGGCGGTGACCGCCGCCCACCGCGACGGCTCCCACGCCCCGACCACGACGGCGGCGATCGACACCAGGAACATCAAGGGCTCCAGTTCCCCGGAGCGCTGGGCGCCGAACTCGGCGGCGCCGACCAGGGCCACCAGCGCGACGGTCGGCATGACGTGGGGGCGCCACGCCCACAGCACGAACGGCACGACCGCGGCGCCCGCGACGAGGTTCTCGGCCGGCGTGCCCGGGTCGGTGACCACCGCGAACAGCGCCGCGAGGGCGGCCGCCACCGGCACACCACGCCGCCAGGCGCCAGCGGCGGGAGATGCGGCGACGGCCTCGGCCACGCCGTCGACGGTACTGGGCTCGGGCCTCGCCGCCCTCGGCCTCCGGGCGGACCGGCGTGGTCCTCCCCGGGGTGGAACTGGCTGGCTCAGTCGGTCTCGCGCTCGGTGATCGTGACCGACCGCATGACGTCACCGACCTGGGTCGACCGGGCGACGTCGATGCCGTCGATGACGTAGCCGAACAGGTTGTAGAGCGGCTGGAGCTTGTCGCGGCAGTCGTCGATGGTGATGAAGAACTGGCTGCCGTTGGTGTCGGGACCGGCGTTGGCCATGGCCACCGCCCCCAGGGTGTACTCGCCTCGCACGGGCTCGTCGGCGAAGCGGTAGCCCGGTCCCCCGCGGCCCGACCCCTCGGGACAGCCGCCCTGGACCACGAAGTCGGGAACCACGCGGTGGAAGGTCAGGCCGTCGTAGAAGCCGTCCCGGGCCAACGCCACGAAGTTGTTGACCGTGTTGGGCGCCATGGACGGATCCAGCTCGCACACGATCTCGCCACGGTCGGTCTCGATCGTCGCCACGTAGACGGCATCGTCGTCGATCTGCTTGGGAGGAGGGTTCGCCATCACGTCGACCGTAGCGCCCGACCTCGCCCAGCAGGACCGCGGGCACGGCAACATGGCCACATGGCCCCGCACGAGATCGATCCCCAACGCCTGCCGTACGCTCCCGAGGGTCTGGCCCGCAAGCCCGACGTCGGCGCCGACGCCTTCTTCGCGGTCGACATGCGTGCCGGGCGGGTCGTCGGCGTCGAGCCGTTCCCCGAGGCCCGCAAGCCCGCCTGGAAGCTGTCCGTGGATTTCGGGCCGGCAGTCGGCACCCTCCGGTCCAGCGCCCAGGTCACCAATTACCCGGCCGACGAGTTGCGCGGCCGGATGGTGGTCGGTGCGCTCAACCTCGGTCGCAAGCGCATCGCCGGCTTCACGAGCGAGTGCCTGATCCTCGGCGCCCTCGAGCCGGACGGCACGGTCCGCTTGCTCGAGCTGCCGGACGGCGTGGCCCCGGGAGCGCCGATCGCCTGACCGGCAGCCCAGGCCGGAGAGCTGGTTTTTGGTGACGCCATTCGTCGATATCCGACGGATTGCGTCACCAAAAGCGAGGTGTCGTCATGCGGGGGCGAACTCGAGGCGGACGCCGAGGAGGCGGACCGGGCGACTCCGGTCGGGGTCGACGTCGGCGAAGCGCTCCAGCACGGCCAGCGCGGTCTCGGCGATGGCGTCGGCGTCGGTCGTGGGCGCAGGCAGCTTCTTGATGCGCGTGCGGGTGAAGAACGGTGCGTACCGCACCTTGACGCCCACCCGGACCACGGTGCGGCCCTCGGCGGCGGCCTCCGCGGCCAGCTCCCGGGCGAAGCGGTCGAGGTGTCCGCGGACCTCGGTGCGGTCGGTGATGTTGCGCCGGAAAGTCGTCTCCCGGCTGCGGGAGCGGGCCACCCGAGGCTCGGCCGTCACGTCGGCGCCGCCGCGCCCGTGGCCGAGCGCCCACAGGTAGGGGCCGATCGTGGGCCCGAAGGAGCGCACCAGCACCTGTGGGTCGACCCCGGCGAGGTCGGCCACGGTCGCGACGCCGAGGCTGCCGAGGCGCTGCGCCGTCTTGCGGCCGATGCCCCACAGCGCGTCGACGGGCCGAGCTCCCATCACCGCCATCCACGTCTCGCTGGTGAGCCGGTGGATGCCGCCGGGCTTGGCGAATCCCGTCGCGAGCTTGGCCTGGAGCTTGTTGTCGCCGATGCCCACGGCGCACGACAGGCCGGTCGCGCCCCGGACGGCCGCCTGGATGTCGGCAGCGAGGGCCTCCGGGTCGTCGGTGCAGGCGGCGAGGAACGCCTCGTCCCAACCCCACACCTCGACGACGACGGGGAAGGTCCGCAGCGTGTCCATGACGCGGGCGGACGCCGCCCGGTAGGCCGGCGGGTCCGACGGGAGGAACACGGCGTCCGGGCACAGGCGGGCCGCCGTGCGCAACGGCATGCCCGAGCGGACACCGAACCGGCGGGCCTCGTAGGAGGCGGTGGCGACCACCTTGCGCGGCTCGGTCGGATCGCCGGACCCGCCGACCACCACCGGCCGCCCCCGCAGCTCGGGGCGGCGCCCCACCTCGACAGCGGCGAGGAACTCGTCCAGGTCGACGTGCAGGATCCAGCGCCGACCTGGTCCGTGGTGGTCGCGAGTGCCGGTCAAGAAGACGATCCTCCTCCCTGCGCCGTGCTCCTCGATGCCCCGAGGCAATAACCGCCACTTCGGGATTTTCGAGGCAATAGCCGCCGGTAGCGGCGGTTATAGCCTCAACAGTTCCGGGGTGGCGGCTATTGCCTCGAGAGGATGGGGCGGTCGGGTCGCACGGGGGCGCGACGGCCCCGGCACTCCTCAACCCGTGGCGGAGGCATCGACCGATGCCAACATGGGGTGCGCCGATGGACGACCCGCGCACCGCCGGAGTGACACTCACCCTCGCCGAGCTCGCCGGGGCGACGGGCATCCCGCTCGACACCCTCCGGGCCTGGCGAGAGCTGGGGCTCCTGTCCGACCGGGGCGATGCGCTGTCGCCCCAGGACGTCGAGCGGGCGCGCCTTCTGCACTACGTCGAGCGGCGCGGCATCGCCGCCGAGACGGTCGCCCGCGCATCCGAGACCCAGGGAGACCTGCTCGGCAACTTCGTCGACAATGCGCTCGTCGGGCGGCGTCCCGGCGCCGCCGTGAGCCTCGCCGACGCTCCGGCGGCGACCGGGCTCGACCCGGCCGTGTTCCAGCGTCTCTGGGTGGCGGCGGGGCTCGGCGACCAGCACGAGGCCGACCAGGACGACCTCGACGCCATGCGTGGGCTGCGCATCGCGCTCGATGCAGGTCTGCCCGAAGACGCCCTCGTGCAGATCGTGCGGGTGTTCGCCGACGCGCTCGGCCGGGCGGCGGATGCCGAATTGCGGCTGTTCCACCACTACGTCCACGAGCGCCTGCGGGCCGAAGGCCTGACCGGCCGGGAACTGCTCGCCGCCGACCGGGCGGTCAGCGAGCCGCTCATGGGGCTGATCGAACCCATGGTGCTGTACTTCCACCGCAACGCCTTCCGGCGCGCGCAGCGAGAGGATCTTCTGCTCCACCTGGACGAGGAGGGCGCCCCGCCGGCCGAGGTGCCCGGCGAGGTCGAAGCCACCATCCTGTTCGTCGACCTCTCCGCCTTCACGGCGCTGACCGAGGCCATGGGCGACGCCGCCGCGGCCGGCTTGATGGAACGCTTCTCGGACCTCGTCCGGGGAGCGGCCCGCCGCTGTCACGGCCGCGTGGTCAAACAGATCGGCGACGAGTTCATGCTCGCCTTCGGTGATCCCGCCGCGGCCGTGCGCTGCGCGCTCGAGATCGAGGCGGCCGGTGCCGCCGAGCCGCAGTTCCCGGCCATCCGCATGGGTGCCCACGCCGGTGCTGTGCTGTACCGGGAGGGCGACTACGTCGGTGCGACCGTCAACGTCGCCGCCCGCGTCGTGGCCGAGGCCCGCCGCCACGAGTTCCTGATCACCGCCACCGTCCGCGCCGGGACCGACGCTCGCGACCTCGAGGTCACCCCGGTGGGTGCACGCGACCTCAGAGGGATCGCCGGGAGCGTCGAGCTCTTCGGGGTCCGCCGCCTCGGCGGTCGTGGGCCGGAACGCATGACGGATCCGGTGTGCCTGATGGAGCTGGACCCGGGCCGCGCCGCGGCGCAGCTCACGTGGCACGGAACCGACCTGCGCTTCTGCTCCGACGACTGCCTCCGGATCTTCATCGCCACACCCGACCGCTACCTGTCACCGCCGTAGACCCTCGACGACCCGATCAGGCATGCGGACTTGGGTCACAGGAGCTCGAGCGCCCTGCCTCGTTGCACTGCCTCGCGCCGGTTGGTGACACCGAGCTTGCGGTACATCGACTTGAGGTGGGTCTTCACGGTGTTGACCGACACGTGGAGGCCCTCGGCGATCTCGTGGTTGGACATGAGACTGGGCAGGCGCCGGAGCACCGCGACCTCGCGCTCGGTCAACGGCTCCACGAATGCGAGTGCAGGGGACAGGCGCGCCCGATCCACCAGGTCGAGGGCGAACGCCTGGCCGCGGCCCAACGCGTCGGCGTGGGCGGCGAGCGGGGCCATCAGGTCGGGCGCCAGGACGAGCAGGGGTGCCCGGATGCCTGTGGTGTCGGCGGCGTGCAACGTGGCGCGTAGCTCCCGGGCCCCTCGATCGTCGTCACCCAGGTAGGTGGCCGCGAGGGCGACGAGTGCGCCCCGCTCGATGGCGGTGCGCGGGTGCGCGCGGTCCACGGCGGGAGCAGCGACGCCCACAGCGTCCAGCACGCCGACTGCGTCCCGCTCCCTCCACCGCTGCCGGGCCCGCAGCACGGCCCGCTCCGCGGCGCCGCCCAGCAGATCCACGCGTCCCATGGGATCGATCGCTTCCAACACGCCCAGCGCCACCAGAGCCCGGTCCACCAGCGGGTGGGGCGTGCCGTTCGTCGCCGGCTCGACCACCACGGCGCCCGCCCTGCGCAGCGCTATCCGCAGCGCCCCGTCCAGGCAACGCAGCCAGCGGTCGGCGCCGTCGGGGACCTCGACCGACGCCAGGAGGTCGAGGGCGCGACGCGGCTCACCCGCCTGCGCCTGCCCGAGCGCCAGCAGGTAGTCGACGATCGCCGACTCGGTCGCGGCCATGCTGTCGACGAGCTCGCGAGGGTCGGCCTCGCGTTGCAGCGCACAGGCGGCGAGGCGCAGGCCGGCCGCCCAGCCCTGGGTGCGCCGCCAGATTGCGTCCATCTGGCCGCGGGTGAGCCGGACCCCGTGGGCCGCCAGCAGCTCGGCCGCCTCGGCGTGGTCGAAGGCGAGTTGGTCGTTGCGGATCTCGCGGAGGCGGCCGTCGAGCCGCAGGCGCGTGAGCCGGATGGGAGGGTCGGCCCGGCTGCACAGCACGACGTCGAGGCCGACCGGCGCCCGTTCGACCAGGTACGCCAGCGTGCCCAGGGCGTCTGGCGACGCCAGCTCCTGCACGTCATCGAGCGCCAGGACGCGACGTCGCCCCGCCCGCTCGACCTGGGAGAAGGTGGCGTCGAGCAGCGAGGCGGCGGACTGGATCCCCTTGACGGTCGGGAGCTCCTGCGCGCCGGAGACCGCGACGCCGAGTGTGTCGGCGATAACGCCCGCGAGACGGCACGCCTCGTTGTGGCGACGATCCACGACGAGCGGCACGAACCCGCGATGGTCGGCAAGCGCGGCCGTCACCAGCGTCGTCTTACCGGCACCGGGGGGAGCCGACACCAGGGTGACCGGCAGCCGGTGATCATCGTGCAGGAGAACGTCGAGCCGGCGGCGGGGGACGAAGACGGCCGGCAAGCGCGGCACACCCACGCGGGGCCCCAGCCGAGCAACATCGTCGGCCATCACACTCTCCGGCGGGAACAGATGATCGGTCAAGAAGTCGAGTCGCGCGCTCCTCCCACACAGCTCCCCGGGGTGTGATTCTCCGGTGCCGACTCTTCCCGATCCTGGGGGTGCTGTAATCACCCGAGGGTGAAATTCACTCGGGTGAAGGACAGTGCCCGGCCGGTCAGCGGCAGGGTGCCGGCGAAAGTCACCCGAACCGGGTGACGCCCACGGCAGCGGCCGGCTGGCAAGCTGGTCCCCTGGGCACCACTGGGGTGCCGCGTGACGAGGAGGCCACGATGGTCCTTGCCGAAGTCGGGCTTGGCGATCTGCTCTGGACGGCGCTGTGGGTGTTCATGCTCGT
>DASQUY010000140.1:0-4629 GCA_035641055.1 Acidimicrobiales bacterium
TTAGCCCGGCGAGCGCCTCGAGGCTGGTCTCGCGCAGCCCCTCGTCGCGGGCGACGTGGTGCGTCGTGCCGGTGGGCTTGCCCTCGTCGTCGAGGTCGGGCGCATCGACGGGCACGACCTGGGTGTCGAACCGGCCCTCCGCCCACGCCTGCGCCGCCCGCTGCTGCGACAGCAGCCCCAGCTCGTCGCACTCGGCGCGGGTGATGCCCCACTTGTCGGCGATGCGTTCGGCGCCCTCGAACTGCGACGTGAACTCGTAGCGCGGGAAGTAGGTCTTGGGGATCGGCACCCCGAACCCCAGGTTCTTGGACGAGTTCGATCCGATCGGGACCTTCGACATCAGCTCGACACCGCACGCGATCGCCACGTCAACGACGCCCGCGCCCACCAGGCTGGTGGCGACGTTGGTGGCCTGCTGCGAGGACCCGCACTGGGAGTCGACTGTGCTAGCGGCCGTGGTCAGCGGGAGCCCGGCGCTCAGCCAGGCGGTGCGCCCGATGTTGAAGGACTGCTCGCCCACCTGGCTGACGCACCCGGTGACGACCTGGCCCACGTCGGCCGGGTCGATGCCGGATCGATCCACCACCTCGCGCAGGGCGGTGCCCAGCAGGTCGGCCGGGTGCACCGTGGACAGTCCCCCGTTGCGCCGCCCGATTGGCGTGCGCACGGCTTCGACGATGACGACGTCACTCATGAGCTCGACGCTAGCGGCCGAGAGCCGGCCAGGCAGGAGCGGATGGTCCCGAGCGACAGGGCCTCGACAGACCGGGACCCGACCGGCAGGGTCCCGAACGGGTCACCACGGGTGGCTTACCACCGGCGCCTCCGACCGCGATCGCGTGTGATCGCCTGGAGCACCAGCAGCAGGAGGACGGCGCCCACGAAGGCGACGGCGATCGAGCTGAGGTCGACGTCGTCGAGGACGTCGGCATCGCTATCGGTTGCCCAGCGGAAGAGCGTGCCGCCGATGAGGCCGCCGAGGACGCCGATGGCGGTGGTGGTCAGGCAGCCGCGCCGGCGGGCACCGGTCGCCCAGCGGGCGAGGACGCCGGCGATGAATCCCACGACGATCCAGCCCAGCACGCTCATTGCCGGGGCAGGCTACCGGGCGCCGGAAGCGTCGCTCACGCCGCCGGTCGTCCTGCGTCGTCCGGGCGAACGTCGCCGGGCGATGCGGCCGGTGCGGCGGGCGGTGGGTCTCGCCCTTCCCTGAGGGCGGCTCGGGCGGTGGCCACGCCCCGGTGACCGAGCGCCCGGGTGCGTTCGTCGAGCCGCCAGCCGGCAGGCCGGGGTGGCCGATCGTCGGAGCTGTTGATGAGGGTGAGCTGAGTGGTCATGCCCGCAGTATCCCGAGGGGGTGTGACATTTTCGGAGCGTCGCCCGGTTCGGCGGGGTGGCTACCGGTGAGGATTCCCGCGCAGGCCGGCTTCTCACGTTGCCGGCTGTGCAAGCGCCGACTCGGGCAGGAGGCAGAACTGGCCGTCGGCGAACCCACTGGGGCGCACGCCGAGGGCCTGGTTGAGCCGCGCCCGCTGGTTCTCCCAGGCGATCACTGCCGTCAGCTCGGTGAGCTGTGGGGCGAGAACTCGGCCTGCAGGCGCTGCCGGAGCTCGCCGGGCACCTTCGCCGGCGAGCGGGTGACCGCCTCAGCCAGCTCGAGCACGAGCCGCTCCCGCCGGTCGAAGGCGTCGCTCGACCGGTAGTGCGGGAGGGCGCGGAGCTGTGCCTCGGTCAGTCCCTCGTTGTGGGCGAGCGCGGAGCCGATGTCGAGGCAGTACTCGCAGGCGACGATCGCCGCGACCTTCAGCTCGGCGAGCAGCTTCAGGCGAGGCTCGACCCGGGCGCTGAGCGCGATGGCAATCTCGTACCACGCGGTGCCGACCAGCAACTGCGGGCGGCGGGTCAACGCCTGGAGCAGGTCGGTACGGTTGCGCCTGGCCTTGCGCAAGATGCCGACGTTGGTCAGGAGTTGCCGCAGCGCCCTCATGCCGACGTCGTCCCGGCCTCGACGCCGGTCTCTCGTCTCGCACGAGCCGTCCGGCTGGCGACGAACAGCACCGCCACGGCGACGACGGCGAACGCGAGCACCGCGACGTTCTGCGCGTCCTGCGCCGTGGTCAATCCCGGTGCGGGGTTGAAGGCGTGGTACGCGGCGTGGGGGACGGCGAAGGCCGCATAGCCGGCGAGGCCCAGCTGCACCGACCGCCGGTCGCCCAGCCACGCCGCCACGAGGATCACGAGGCCGGCCGCCAGGAGTCCCGCCCCCGCGTCGGTGGCGAGATGAGCATTGTACGGTGGATCGGCGGCGACGAGCCGCGGGTCCCAGCCCGGGAAGTGGTCGTACCACCCCCGGGGGGCGACGACGGCCCACAGGCCGGCGGCGGCATTGGGGACCCCCAATGCGACCATCCCCAGGCGAACCCACACGGGGACAGGGCGATGCATCGTGTCGTTCATGCCCCGTGTTCGTCGGTAGGGGCCGCTCCGTAACGCCGGGTTCGCCACCACAGGACCGCGAGGGCGACGCCGCCCGCCCCTTGCCCCAGGTGCAGCACGGCGCCGGCGGTGAACTCGCCGACCTCACCGATGCCGATCACGCCGAAGGCCAACCCCAAGGGCGCCCCGACGGCCACGGACAGCGGCAGCCAGGAGAGGCGGAAGAGCCCACCCGCGACTGCCATGCCGGCGGCCAGCAGGGCGAGCCCGCTTTCGGTGGCGGCGTGTTGGCTGTAGGCCTCGCCGAGGTTTTGCGCCACCCAGTCACCGTTCACGAGGTTGCTGAGCCCCTGGGACAGGAATAGCGCGGCGAGCGCCGCCGCCACCAGCTGGAGTGGGCGCCAGCGTCGCCGTTCGATGCGAGCCAGCTCGGCCCGAACGCGCCCCGCCAGGCGCGCCGGCGGCGCCGAGCGCACGGCGGCCGTCAGCCACACGACCACGGGATCGGCCGTCGGGGCGGGGCCGCGGTCGACGGCGATCGTGATCTCGTCGTCGAGCGCCTCGGCCGCCGCGACCTCGGTCGAGTCGAATCGCTCATCCATCCTGCAACACCCCCCGCAGTCTCGTCACGGCGCGGTGCACGAGCATGCGCGCCGCTGTCGGTGAGATGCCGAGCGCGGCACCGATGTCGGCGGAGCTCAGCTCGGCGCCGAACCGCAGCGCGATCGCCTCCGCCTCCCGCTCGCTGAGCATCCCCAGGACCTTCCGCAGGGTGTCCACGGCGTCCGTCCTCAGGACCTCGTCGGCCGGGTCGTCCTCGTCGCCGGGGACGTCAGGCACCCTCGCGTTCGGCGCGTCGGGCGTGCGCCGTCGCCACCAGTCCGCGGCGGCGTTCCGGGCGATGCCCATCAACCACGCCCGGGGCGACCCTCGCTCTGGGTCGAAGGTGTGGGTCGATCGCGCGGCTCGGATGAACACGTCGCTGGTCACGTCCTCGGCGTCGGCGTCGGTCGGCAGGCGCGCCCGGGCGTAGCGCCAAACCGACGGCGCGTGGTCCTCGTACAGCGCACCCAGGTCGGGCAGCATGTGCACTCTCTTCGTCCTAGCCGACCCACGCGTAACGGCCCGCCCCAGGTTTCTGCCCGCGCTCACCCGCACTATGGCAGGTGACCGCGGGCAGAAGCGGGTGGGGCGGTGGTGTCGATGTTTCTGCCCGCGCTCACCGGCACTATTGAAGGTGAGCGCGGGCAGAAGTCCGAAACGGCTGTTATTGCCTCGGGACCCGTCGTCGGCAGGCCGGCCGGGATCCGGCCTCCACCGGCCTACACGGGGGCGCCGGGCGCGACCAGGGGCCAGGGCCGCTCCCGCTCCAGCACCCGGGCCAGATCGAGCAGCAGGGCGTCGTCGTGGTGGCGGCCCAGGAGCTGCAGGCCCACGGGCAGCCCGTCGACGGTCCCGGCCGGGACGGAGATGGCGGGGTTGCCCACGATGTTCGCCGGGATCGTCAGCGCGCCGTTGTTCTCGGGTCCCACCGACTGGCCGCCGACCCGGGTGTTCAGTGCGATGTCCGCCGGGAACGCCACGTCGGGATTGGTGGCGCACATCACGATGTCCACCTGGTCGAACACCTCCGCCATGCACTCGTTGGCCTCGATGCGCTGCTGCTCGACGTTGGCCGCCATCTCGAGGTTGTACGTCTTGTCCGCCAGGTCGAGGCCGAACGCCATCTCGAGGGTCATGTCGTCCTTGCAGGCCGGCCACCGGTCGCCCAGCACGCGGCGGATCTGCGCCAGGTTCGCCATCGCCCACTCGAAGCCCAGCCCGGGCAGGCGCACCGCAACGTCGACGATCCGCAACCCCGCCGACCGGGCCATGCCCTCGCCAACTTCCCGCACGAGTGCTTCGACCTCCGGGCGCACCACGGCGCTGCCCAGGTCGGGGGCGATCGCGACGCGCAGGCCTCGCAGGTCGCGGGTGCCCAGGTCGTGCTCCCACCCGTCGAGCCTCGGCAGGCTGTAGGGATCGCGGGCGTCGTAGCCCGAGCACACGTCGAACCAGCGGGCAACGTCACGCACCGACCGCGCCAGGCAGCCGATGACCACCGTCAGCGGTGCGATCTCCGTGCGGGGACTCCGGGGGATGCGTCCGGCCGTGCCCTTCATCCCCACCAGTCCGCAGAACCCGGCGGGGATG
>DASQUY010000141.1:0-4514 GCA_035641055.1 Acidimicrobiales bacterium
CTGGCGGCACGACCCGTCGATGTTCACCCGCCACGGGGTCCGCTTCTTCGAAGCCGGTCTCCGCTGCGTGCGGGGCGACGCCGATCTCGTGCTGTGCCCGTCGCAGGCCACGCTCGAGGACTGCATCGCCGCCGGCATCGAGCGCAGCCGGCTACGCCACGTACCGTGGGGGATGGACGGCGGGGCCGGCGGCACCGTCGAGGTCCGGGAGGGTGACGGGGCCCGGGTGCGGATGGCCTACGGCCTCACCGGCCGCTACGTGCTGTTCGTGGGAACGCTCGAGCCCCGCAAGAACCTGCCGGGGCTGCTGGAGGCGTTCGAGCTGCTCACCGGCGACGGTCGCCACCGGGACGTCACGCTGGCCGTCGTGGGGCCCACCGGCTGGGGCGAGTCGCTGCAGGACCGGGCGGCGGCGCTGGGCGACCGCGTGCGGCTGGTGGGCTTCGTCCCGCGGCAGGACCTGGCCCCGCTGTACGGGGAGGCGGCGGTCGTCTGCTACCCGAGCCTGTGGGAGGGCTACGGCCTGCCGGTGGCCGAGGCCCTCGCCGCCGGCGCCGCCGTGGTGACGTCGGCGGGCACGGCCACCGAGGAGCTGGTGGCGGACGGCGCTGGGCTGGCGGTCGACCCCCGCGACCCGGGCGCCATCGCCGGGGCTCTGGCGACCGTGCTGGACGACGACGACCTCGCCAGCCGGCTGCGCCGCGCCGGCCGGAAGCGCGCCGCGGAGACGACGTGGGCGGGCACGGCGGCGAAGGTCGTCGCCGCCTACGAGGAGGTTGCCGGCCGGTGACGGCGAGGCAATGGGTTCCACCCTGTCGAGCCCGAGGCTATGGGTTCCGGATCCGGAGCCCATGGCCTCAACCGGAGGTCGGCGGAACCTATTGCCTCGGCTCGAGGGGGGCGACATGAGGGTCGGGTGCAACCTCCTGTCCCTGGTGCCGGGGGCGTCGGGCGGCAGCGAGACGGCCGTCGTCTCAACGCTGCGGCACATCGGCGAGAAGCAGCCCGCCGACGTCGAGCTCTGGCTCTACGTCCTCGACGCCTTCGCCGACGCCTATCCCGATCTCCGTCGACGCTTCCCCACCCGATCCGTCCCCCTGACGGGCCGCTTCCGGCCCCTGCGGGTGGCCGCCGAGAACACCTGGTTGGCCGCCGGGGTCCGGCGGGACAGGATCGACCTCGTCCACCACGTCAACGCGGTGCTCCCGGTGATGGGGCGCGTACCCGGCGTGGTGACGGTCCACGACCTGCAGCCGTTCGACATGCCCGGCAACTTCCACCCGGTGCGACGGACCTACGTGCAGCGGTCGGTGCCGCGCTCGGTCCGGCGAGCCCGCCTGGTCCTCGCCCCCAGCGAGTTCGTCCGCCAGGGGATCGTGGACCGTTTCGGGGTGGAGCCCGAGCGGGTGCGGGCCATCGCCTGGGGTGTCGACCCCCCGGACAACGCCGTGGCGGTGGGCTCGGTCCAGGCCCGCTACGGCCTGCCGCGGCGTTGGTTCGTGTACAACGCCATCACCTGGCCCCACAAGAACCACGAGCTGCTCGTCCGGGCGTTCGCCGGCGTCGCCGCCCGGGAGCACGACGTGATGCTCGTGCTGATCGGCGGCGCCGCCCAGTGCGAGGACCGGATCCGGGCCCAGATCGCCGGCACCGGGCTGCGGGGCCGCGTCCGGCGCACCGGTCGCATCCCCCGCGAGGACATGCTGGCCATCATGCGCGGCGCCGTGGCTTTGACCTTCCCCTCCCGCTACGAGGGGTTCGGCCTCCCCGCCCTCGAGGCGATGAGCCTCGGCACGCCGGTGCTGGCCGGCGACGCCGCCGCGCTGCCCGAGACGGTGGGCGACGCCGGCCGCCTGCTCGACCCCGACGACGCCGAGGCGTGGAGCGAGGCGATGCTCCAGCTGCTGCGCGACGGTGACGAGCGCGAGCGGCTCGGCGCCGCCGGGCGGGCGCGGGCGCGGTCGTTCTCGTGGGAGTCCACCGCCCGCGGCACGTTGGCCGCCTACCGCGACGCCGGGGCGCAGGGCGCCGACGGCGAGGCAGGCGAGCTGGAGGAGGCCGGTTCGTGAGGCTCCTCGTGCTGTGCCCCCACTACGCGCCCGACACCGCGCCCACCGGCGACGTGATCACCCGCATCGCCGCCGAGCTGGCCGGCCGCGGCCACGAGGTGGACGTCGTGACATCGCTGCCGTGGTACCGGCACCACCGGGTCGAGCCCGGCTGGGGCGGCCGACCGGTGCGCCGCGAGGACACCGGCGCGGGGCGCGTCACCCGGGTCCACCCCTTCCCGACCGACAAGCGCAACATCCCGGCCCGGGCGCTGGCGTTCGCGGGGTTCACGGGCCTCGTGGCGGCCATGGGCATGCGACGTCCCGGGGACGGGCGGCCCGACGCGGTCCTGGCCATGTCGCCCCCGCTGACGCTCGGGGCGGCGGGCTGGTTCGTGGCTCGGCGCTGGCGGGCGCCGTTCGTGTTCAACATCCAGGACGTCTTCCCCGACGTGGCCGTGGAGCTGGGGGCGATCACCAACCCGACGGTGATCCGGCTGGCGTCGTGGCTGGAGCGCTGGAGCTATCGCCGGGCCGAGGCCGTCACCGTCCTGTCCGACGACCTGCGCGACAACCTGGTGACCAAGATCCAGCGGAGCGTCCCCGACCCCGACGACCACGTCCGGGTGATCCCCAACTTCGTCGACACGACGCGCATCGTGCCGGCACCCCGCGACGGCACCCCCGGGGGTGGCGACTATCGCCGCGAGCACGGGCTGGCGGACCGCCAGGTGGTCATGTACGCCGGCAACGTCGGCTTCTCGCAGTCGCTCGAGCTCGTGATCGGCGCCGCCCGGGCGCTGGCCGACCGCTCGGACGTGATGTTCGTGATCAACGGCGGCGGGTCCGCCCGCGCCGACCTCGAGGAGGAGGCGGCCGGGCTCCCCAACGTGCGCTTCGTCGACTACCAGCCCGCCGAGCGCCTGCCCGACGTGCTGGCCGCCGCCGACATCCACGTGGTGCCGCTGCGGCGCGGCCTGGCCCGGTCGAGCGTCCCGTCGAAGCTCTACTCGATCCTGGCGGCCGGCCGGCCGGTCCTGGCGAGCGTCGACCCCGGCACCGAGGTCGCCCGAGTGGTCGACAAGGCGGGCGCTGGGGTGTCCGTGCCCCCGGACGACCCGACCGCCTTCACCGCCGCGCTCACCGCCCTGCTGGACGACCCGGCGCGCGCCCGCGCGCTGGGGGCGGCGGGCCGCAGCTTCGTGGAGCGCTGGGCGTCGCCGGCGGCGGTCGCCGAGGGCTACGAGGCGCTGTTCGAGGAGCTGATCCGCCGTCGCCAGCCAAACCGGTTGTAGCTATCCGGCATATGACCGCACAGCTACAACCAGAACGCCACGGGCCCGACTCCACGAAGGGTACGCCGGCCCGGTAGCGTTACGCCGTTATGGGTAAGTCCTCGTCCGCCAAGAAGGTCGCGCGTGCCGCCCGGGCCGGCGGCCGAACGTCGGCCGGACGCCAGCGCAACCTGCTGTTCCCCGGCATCATCGGCGGCATCATGCTGGTGGGCGCGGCCCTGGTCTGGTACGCGGTCGACGAGCGCCAGAGCGACGCCAGCGTCCCCCCCGTGATCGGCGACCACTGGCACGCCTCCTACGACTTCTACGCGTGCGGCGAGTTCGTGGACGCCACGATCCCCGAGTTCGAGAACCAGATCGGGATCCACACGCACGGCGACGGGGTCATCCACATCCACCCGTCCTCGTCCGGCGGCGCCGGCGAGAAGGCCACCCTCGGCACGTTCCTCGACGATACCGACGTGGAGCTGTCCAACGACGAGCTCACCATCGGCGCCAACGAGCTCGCCGACGGCCCGCAGACGTGGAGCGAAGGCGACGACCAGTGCGACGGCGAGGACGCCGAGATCGTGGTCGCCAAGTGGGAGAACGTCCAGAACGAGGGCTCCAGCCCGGCGCTGCTGACCGACGGCCTCGGCGACATCCGCTTCCGCAACGACGGCGAGGGCTACACGATCGCCTTCGTGCCCGAGGGCGAGACCGACATCCCGCGGCCACGGAACGCCGACCAGCTCGCCCAACTGGGCGCGGTGGACGACGCACAGCCGCCGGCGACCGACGCCGAGGGCAACATCATCGACGAGTCGACCACCACCACCGCGCCCGGCGACGGTGGTCAAGGTGGTGAGGGTGGCGAAGGTGGCGAAGGCGGCGGCGAGTCGCCCACCACCACGGCCGGCGACGGCGGCGGGCCGACCACGACAGCCCCTGCCGACGGTTAGGTGCGCGCGGTCGTCCTGGTCGGGGGGCTGGGCACCCGCTTGCGGCCGCTGACCCACACCCGCCCCAAGCAGATGCTGCCGATCGTCCACCGGCCGATGATCGAGCACGTCGTGGGACACCTCGTCGCCTACGGCGTCGACGACGTGGTGCTGTCGCTCGGCTACCAGCCGGACAGCTTCCGCGACGCCTACCCGGACGGTCGCTGCGCCGGAGCCCGGCTCCACTACGC
>DASQUY010000142.1:0-13661 GCA_035641055.1 Acidimicrobiales bacterium
CGGGACCGTTCGGCGAGGGGCCTACCGTCGCTACGTCCCGACCACCGTCCTGGACCACTGGTCGACGGTGAAGCCCGGTTACCGGATCACCCTGGAGGACGGCACGGAGCTCATTGCCAGCAGCGATCACCGGTTCCTGACCGAGCGAGGCTGGAAGCACGTGACCGGCACGGACCAGGGCGCGCGACGCCGGCCCCACCTCACCCTCAACAACTCGCTGCTGGGCGTCGGGGCGTTCGCGGGGACGCCGAAAGGGACGGACGATTACCGGCGCGGCTACGTGTGCGGGATGGTTCGGGGCGACGGCCACCTTGGGACCTACTCGTACCAACGCCCAGGACGAACCAAGGACGACAATCACCGCTTCCGCCTGGCTCTCACCGACGTCGAAGCCCTCGAGAGGACCCGCGATTACCTGCAAGATGCGGGTGTCACGACCCACGAGTTTCTGTTCGAGCCCGGGACCGCCACCCGCCAACCGATCAACGCCATACGTACGCACGCCCGGGCGGGGGTGACCGCGATCCGAGACCTGGTCTCGTGGCCCGTATGCCCGACCGATGGCTGGTGCCGGGGCTTCCTGGCCGGCATCTTCGACGCCGAGGGATCCCACAGCCGCGGGGTCCTGCGTATCTCCAACACCGATGATGCGATCGTCGAGCGGGTCGAGGCCTGCCTAGGCCGGTTTGGCGTCCGCTACGTCGTTGAGGACCTGAACCGAGCCAACGGGATGCGAAACATCCGGCTGGTCGGTGGCCTACGTGAACGCCTGCGCTTCCTCCACACCGTCGACCCGGCGATCACGCGCAAGCGCACGATCGACGACGTGGCGATCAAGAGCGACGCCCCGCTCGGGGTCGTCGATATCGAGCCGCTGGGGTTCGACCTGCCGATGTACGACATCACGACCGGCACCGGGGACTTCATCGCCAACGGGGTCGTCAGCCACAACTGCTTCGCGCGGCCGACGCACACCTACCTCGACCTCGACGCCGGCCGCGACTTCGAGACGAAGATCGTGGTGAAGGTCAACGCCGTGTCACGCCTCCGCCACGAGCTGGACCCCCGGCGGTGGGCGGGCGACCTCATCGCCATGGGCACCAACACCGACCCCTACCAGCGGGCCGAGGGCAAGTACCGGCTCACGCGCGGGATCGTCGAGGCGCTCATCGAGCGGGCCAACCCGTTCTCGATCCTCACCAAGTCGACGCTGGTGCTGCGCGACCTCGACCTGCTGACCGAAGCCACCCGCCGCACCGAGGTGCGGGTCAACCTCTCGATCGGCACGCTCGACGACGAGGTGTGGCGCACCACCGAGCCGGGCACACCCCACCCGCGGCGGCGCGTGCAGGCGGTCGAGCGGCTCAACAGCGCCGGCGTCCCGACCGGCGTGCTCATCGCCCCGGTCCTGCCCGGCCTGTCCGACCGCCCGGAGCAGCTCGAGGCGGTCGTCGGCGCGTGCGTCGACGCCGGCGCCCGGTCGATCTCGCCGGTGCTGCTGCACCTGCGCCCGGGCGTGAAGGAGGTCTTCACCGACCGGCTCGCCGAAACACACCCCCACCTGCTGGCGAGCTACCGCCGCCTCTACCGCGACCGGGCCTACGCCCCGAAGGCCGAGCAAGACGCGCTGGCCACGCTGGTCCGCAACCTGGTGCACCGGCACGGCGGCGTCAGGGAGGAGAGGCTGTCGGAGCCCGATCCCCCTCCCCGGCCGCCCACCGACCCGACGACCGTGCAGCTCCGGCTCCTTTGACCGACCTCGGCAGCCCGTTGGGCGGCGTGGGAAGCTTCCCCGCATGGCACACGTTCTGGTCACCGGGGGCACGGGAGTGCTGGGGAGCCGGCTCGTGCCCGAACTGATCGGCCGCGGCCACCGGGTCCGCACGCTCTCCCGACACGGCGGACCCGGCGCCGAGGGCGTGGAGGCAAGCACGGGGAACGTGCGTACCGGCGAGGGCGTCGCGGCGGCGGCCAAGGGCGTCGACGCCGTGGTCCACGCCGCCACCAACGCCGCGTGGCGGGCCCGCAGCACCGAGGTGGACGGCGTCCGCCACGTGGTCGACGCCATCGCAGGCTCGGAGATACACGTCATCTACGTCTCGATCGTGGGGGTCGACCGCCACCGATTCCCGTACTACAAGGCCAAGTGGGCGGCCGAGCAGTTGGTCGAGTCGTCGCCGGTCCGGTGGACCGTCCAGCGGGCGACCCAGTTCCACGACCTGCTGGAGCGGTTCTTGAGCCTGCCGGTGTTCCCCGTGACACGCGACCTCGCGTTCCAGGTGGTCGACACGGGTGAGGTCGCGGTGCGGCTCGCCGATCTGGTGGAGTCGGGCGAGACGGGCCGCGTCGACGACTTCGGGGGACCCGAGGTCGTCCCCATCCGTGAGCTGGCGAAGGTTCGTCGCCGCGTGACGGGCCGGCGGGCGCGCCTCGTTCCCGCCCCCCGGGTGGGCTTCCTGCGTGACTTCGACGAGGGCCGGCACCACGCTCCCGACCACCGCTCGGGCACGATCACCTGGGAGGAGTGGCTGCGCTCGCAGCTTTCGGTGACGTGATCCGTCGAAATCCGACGGATCACGTCACCAAAACCGCCGGACCGCCGCCGACTGCGGCCGATGCGGGCTACGCCGCCTTCTCGAGCACGTGCACGCCGCAGGCGGAGCCGAGCCCGATGACGTGGGCGAGACCGACCTTGGCATCGTCGATCTGGCGGTCGCCGGCCTCGCCGCGGAGGTGGTGGCAGATCTCCCAGATGTTGGCGATGCCGGTAGCGGCGATGGGATGGCCCTTGGACTGCAGGCCGCCCGACACGTTGACCGGGGTGGACCCGTCCCGCCAGGGGGCACCTGACTCGAAGAACGGCACCGCCTCGCCCTCGCCGCACAGCATCAGGTTGTCGTAGTGCACGAGCTCGGCAGTGGCGAAGCAGTCGTGCAGCTCGACCAGGTCCAGATCCTCCGGCGCCACGCCCGCGGTCTCGTAGGCCTGCCGGGCGGCGTTGCGGGTGAGCGTGTTCACGTCCGGCAGCACCTGGCACGCCTCCTCCCACGGGTCGGTCGTCAGCACCGACGCCGACACCTTCACCGCCCGGCGCCGCTGGTCGGGATCGAGCGTCCGCAGCTTGCTGTCGGAGACCACGACTGCGGCGGCCGCGCCGTCGCAGTTCGCCGAGCACATCGGCCGGGTGTTGGGGTAGGCGATCATCACGTCGCCCATGATCTCCTCGACCGTGAACCGCTTGGAGTAGGCCGCCAGCGGGTTGAGGGTCGAGTGGGCGTGGTTCTTCTCCGAGATCCGGGCGAACAGCTCGAAGTCGGCGCCGCCGTAGCGGTGGCCGTACTCCATCCCGACCTGGGCGAACACCCCGGGCATGGTCTCGGTGCCGATCCGCCCGTCGATCGGCGCCACCGCCCCGTAGCGGCCCTTGGGCGTCCACGAGTCCTCGTCGTCCTTGCGCACACCACCGGCGCCGAGCAGGCCCGCCCCCGCCAGCTTCTCGACGCCGACGGCGAGGCCCATGTCGCACTCCCCCGCCTTGACCGCCATGATCGCCGTGCGCAGCGCGGTGGCCCCGGTGGCGCAGGCGTTGGCCACGTTGTACACGGGGATGCCGGTCTGGCCCACCTGCTTCTGGACCTGCTGGCCGATGCTGCCGGGCCCGCCCATGAGGTTCCCGGCCGCCAGGATGCCCATGTCGCGCATGGACACGCCGCCGTCGGCCAGCGCCCCCATCACCGCCTCGGCCGCCAGGTCGACGGTGTCCTTGTCTGGGTGCTTGCCGAACTTCGTCATGCGGATCCCGAGGATCCAGACATCCTCAGCCATCACGGCCTCCGTTCTCTGGAGAGTTTGCGGACAGCTCCGCCTTTTCCGCGCTCACATCCGCGCTGATTCCCGCTCTTGGCGCCTTCGGCGCCGGGCCGCTCGGGCTTCGACGTGTGCTTCCCGCTCCACGGCCGCTCGGGCCGGGGCCTCGCCTCACGGCGAGGCCTCAAGTGGCTCGAAACCGAACCCGACCGCCTCGACGCCCTGGCTGTCGGTGCCGACCGGCACGGTCGTCAGCCGGACCTTCATGCCCAGCTTCACGTGCCCGGGGCTGGGCTCCACGTTGACCAGGTTGCCGCGCACGCTCGTACCGTCGCAGTCGACGACCGACGCCACGAACGGCACCGGGATCCCCGGCGCCGCATGGGACACGATCGTGAAGGCGCGCACTTCGCCCTCGGTGGGCACCCGCACCGTGGCGAACTCCGTGCCGCTGCAGGCGGCGCAGGCGTTGCGCCGATCGAAGAACCGGGCACCGCACGCGGTGCACCCGTTGGCGACCAGGTGCGGGTCGGCCCCGAGCACCAGGTACTGGACCAGTGAGATCTGTTCGGCCACGGGCGGCACTCCCCTTCCCTCTCGCCATCAGGCTGGCAGGGAGACGCCAACGGGGCAAACGCCACCGTGGCCACTCGCCCGTACCATGCAGGACCGCCGTGTCGGCCTCGACGATTCCCCCCATCACCTACCCCGCGGCGCTGCCGATCACCGACCGGCGCGCCGAGCTCCTCGAGACCATCCGCGACCACCAGGTCGTGGTCGTCAGCGGGGAGACCGGGTCGGGCAAGAGCACGCAGCTCCCCAAGCTGTGCCTCGAGCTGGGCCGCGGCGCCGACGGGATGATCGGGCACACCCAGCCCCGCCGCCTGGCGGCCCGCACCGTCGCCTCCCGCATCGCGGAGGAGCTGGGCACCGAGGTCGGTGACCTCGTCGGCTACCGGGTCCGCTTCTCCGACCGGGTGGGCGACCGCACCCGCGTCAAGCTGATGACCGACGGCATCCTGCTGGCCGAGCTGCAGCGCGACCGCCGGCTCCGCCGCTACGACACGCTGATCGTCGACGAGGCCCACGAGCGCAGCCTCAACATCGACTTCATCCTCGGCTACCTGGCCCGCCTGCTGCCCCGCCGGCCCGACCTCAAGGTCGTGATCACCTCGGCCACGATCGACACCGAACGGTTCGCCCAGCACTTCGGCGCCCCGATCGTGGAGGTGTCGGGACGCTCCTACCCCGTCGAGATCCGCTACCGGCCACCCGCCGAGGGCGAGGCGGCCGACCAGATCGACGCCGTCCGCTCGGCCGTCCACGAGCTGCGGTCCGAAGGACCCGGGGACGTCCTGGTGTTCCTGTCCGGCGAGCGAGAGATCCGCGACACCGCCGCCGCCCTCGCTGACGAACGTCTCCCCGACACCGAGATCCTCCCGCTGTACGCCCGCCTGCCGGCCGCCGAGCAGCAGCGAGTGTTCCGGCCCCATCCGGGGCGCCGGATCGTGCTCGCCACCAACGTGGCCGAGACGTCGCTCACCGTGCCGGGGGTGCGCTACGTGGTCGACGTCGGCACCGCCCGCATCTCGCGCTACAACCGGCGCACCAAGGTCCAGCGCCTGCCCATCGAGCCGATCAGCCAAGCGTCGGCCGACCAGCGCGCCGGCCGCTGCGGCCGCGTGGCGCCGGGCATCTGCATCCGGCTCTTCGGCGAGGAGGACCTCGCGGGGCGCCCGGCCTTCACCGAGCCCGAGATCCTGCGCACCAACCTGGCATCCGTCATCCTGCAGCTGGCGGCGCTGCGCCTCGGCGAGGTGGAGTCGTTCCCGTTCGTCGACCCGCCCGACCGCGGCGCCGTGGCCGACGCCATCGCGCTGCTCGTCGAGCTCGGCGCCATGGACGGGGACCGGCGGGTCACGCCGCTCGGACGGCGGTTGGCCCGGCTGCCGATCGACCCCCGCTTCGGGCGCATGCTGCTGGAGGCCGACGCCAACGGCTGCCTCCGAGAGGTCCTGGTGATCGTCGCCGGCCTGTCGATCCAGGACCCGCGGGAGCGGCCGACCGGGCAGGAGCAGCACGCCGACGAGCTGCACGGCCGCTTCGCCGATCCCGACTCGGACTTCGTCAGCCTGCTCAACCTGTGGGCCTACCTGGACGAGCGGCAGCGCTCGCTCTCGTCCAACCGGTTCCGCCGGTTGTGCCGGGCCGAGCACCTCCACTTCGTGCGGGTACGCGAGTGGCAGGACCTCGTGCGCCAGCTGCGCGAGGTGAGCCGCGAGCTCGGTCTGCGCCGCAACCGGGAACCCGCCGGCGCCGAGGCGATTCACCGCTCCCTGCTGGCTGGGCTGCTGTCCCACGTCGGCCTGTACGACCGGGCCCGCCGGGACTACCTGGGCGCCCGCCAGGCCCGCTTCGCCATCGCGCCCGGGTCCGTGCTGCGCCGGCGCTCACCCCGGTGGGTCATGGCGGGCGAGCTCGTGGAGACCAGCCGCCTGTGGGCGCGGACGGTCGCCCGCATCGAGCCCACGTGGGTCGAGCCGCTCGCCGGCCACCTCGTGCGGCGCAGCTACGGGGAGCCCTGGTGGGACGCCGACCGGGGCACGGCGCTCGTCAGCGAGCGGGTCACGCTCTTCGGCCTGCCGATCGTGGACGGGCGGCGCCTCCCGCTCGGCCGCGTCGATCCCGGCGAGGCGCGTCGCCTGTTCGTCGAGCACGGCCTCGTCGACGGCGACTGGCGCACGCGTCACGCCTTCGACGAACGCAACCGGGCGCTCGTCCACGAGGTGCGGGCTCTGGAGGACCGTGCCCGGCGGCGCGACCTGCTCGTGGGCCGCGACCGGCTGGCGTCCTGGTTCGACACCCGCCTCGGGGACGGGGTCGCCTCGGCGAGCGACTTCGACCGCTGGTGGCGCGAGGCCCGGCGGCGGTCGCCGGACCTGCTCACCCTGGGCCTCGAAGACCTGGTCGACCCCGAGGCCGAGCCCGTCGACCTCGCGGACTTCCCGACCACCTGGCGCCTCCACGACCTGCAGCTCAGCGCGTCCTACGTGTACGAGCCGGGTGAGGACGACGACGGCGTCACCGTCCACGTGCCCCTGCCGCTCCTGTCGAGGCTGGAGCCGTCGGTCTTCGCCTGGCACGTGCCCGGCCACCGCCTCGAGCTGGTGGCGGCGCTGATCCGCTCGCTGCCCAAGGCCGTCCGCCGTCGCTTGGCACCGGTGTCCGAGCGGGCGCGTCAGGCGCTGGACGGCGTCGACCCCGCCGACGGCTCGCTGCCGCTGGTCCTGGCCGACCGGCTGTCCTCGCTGGCCGGCGCACCCGTGGCGGCGGGCGACCTGGAGGCGGGGGTCGAGGGGCTGCCCGCCCACCTGCGGGTCCGGTTCCGCATCGAGGACACCGACGGCGCGGAGATCGCCGCCGGCCGGGACCTCGCCAGCCTGCAGCACCAGCTGGCACCGGCGGCCCGCCGGGCCGTGGCGGCGGCGTTTCCCGGCTGGGAGCGCTCCGGCCACACCGGGTGGCCTGCGGGGGACACGTGGCGCACGCTGCCCCGGACCGTGGAGTCGCCCGGCCGGGATGGTGAGCCGGTCCGCGGGTACCCGGCCCTGGTCGACGAGGGCGAGACCGTGGCCGTGCGGCTGCTGGCCAGGGAAGGCGACCAGGCCCGGGCGATGGCGGCGGGCACCCGTCGGCTCCTCCTGCTGGCCGTGCCCGGCGCCCGGCAGCAGGTCGAGCGACGCCTCCGGTCGGTGCCGGACCTGGCGAGCATCACCCCCCACTACCCCGGCGTGGCGGCGCTGACCGAGGACTGCCTGGCGGCGGCCGCAGACCGCATCGTCGCCGCCCGCGGCGGGCCGGCGTGGGACGCCGACGGCTTCGCGGCGCTGGTCGACGCCGCCCGCGATCGGCTGGGCCCGCTGGCCGTCGCCGCCGCCGGCCGGGCCGCCGAGCTGGTGGCCGCGGCCCGCGCCCTGGAGCGACGGCTGGAGGCGCCGACCGCACCCCCGTTGCAGCCGTCGGTGGACGACATGGTGGTCCAGTTGCGGCGGCTCCTCGCACCGGGATTCGTGCGCCGGGCCGGCTTGGGGCGCCTCGGCGACCTGGGCCGCTACGTCGAGGGCGTGCGCCGAAGGCTCGACAAGCTCGGCGCGCGGGCGGGCCGCGACCGCGAGCTCATGGGCCGGGTCCAGGCGCTCGAGCGGGAGCTCGACGACCTGCGGGCGAGCCTCCCCCCGGAACGCCGCGACGACCCGGGGCTGGCCGAGGTCGGTTGGATGCTGGAGGAGCTGCGGGTCAGCTTCTTCGCCCAGGCGCTCGGGACGTCCCGTCCGGTGAGCGAGCCACGCATCCGCCGGGCGCTAACCAACCTCAGGCGAACTTGCGGTGGTTAGCGACCCTATAGGGGGGATAACCACCGCAAGTTCGATGGTTGTTGAGGACCGCTATCGCTCCTCGGCCACCAGGCCGTTGGCGGCAGCAAGGGCCCTGGCCGCCCGCACCGCCTCCTCGTACACAGCATCGAGGTGCTGTTGGTTGAGGATGGGTGCCAGCGGCGGGTCGCCCAGCGAGCGCGGCATGGCCCCGGGATCGGCCGCGGGCCGGATCTGGGGCGCCGGGCCGGGCTGATAGCCGTTGTCCGACCAGAATGCCTCGACCTTGCCCTTCGGTTGCTGCTGCTTGCGCGGGCGGCGCCGGCGTCGGGGGCTCATGCCGCAGCCTCCTTGCCCGTGTGCTCGGCCAACGTGGTCTCCACCCCGTTCTCGTCAACCAGCGCCTCGGGCCGCAGGCCCAGAGCCTGGCGCAGCTGGTCGGCGCTGAGGTCGCCAACCGAGCTGCTGGCGGGCAGCACGAGGTCGGCGATGCGCCGCTTGCCGGCCACGACCTCCTCGACCCGCTCGTCCACCGTGCCCGGGCACACGAGCCGGTGGCTCACCACCGTGCTCTCCTGGCCGATGCGCCACGCCCGGTCGCGGGCCTGGTCCTCCACCGCCGGGTTCCACCAGCGGTCGAACAGGACCACGTGGTTGGCGGCCGTGAGGTTGAGCCCCTGCCCGCCCGCCTTGATCGACAGCACCAGGGCGCCGGGACCGGTGCCCTGCTGGAACTCGCGCACCAGCCGGTCACGCGTGCCCCGGGCCAGGCCGCCGTGGTAGCAGGCGACGGGGATGTCGGTCCGCTCGGTCAGGTGCTCGGCGAGCTTCTCGCCCCACCGGGCGAAGTGGGTGAACACGAGGAGGCGCTCGCCGGCGTCGAACACGTTGTCGACGATCTCGTCCAGCCGCGACAGCTTGCCCGAGCGGCCCTCGAGCGGGCCCGTGTCGTCAGCCAGGTAGGCGGCGGGGTGGTTGCAGATCTGCTTGAGCGCGGTGATGGCGGCCAGCACGTGGCTCGTGCGGGCGCGGCCGTCGTCGCCCTCGAGCGGCTGGCCGAGCAGGTCGTCCAGCACCGCCTGATAGAGCCCGATCTGCTCCGGGGTCATGCCGCAGTGGTCGAGCTCCTCGATCTTGTCGGGCAGCTCGCTGGCGATCTCGGGCTCGGCCTTGGTGCGCCGGAAGATGAGCAGGCCGTTGAGCGCCCGCAGCGCCATCTCGCCCGACGCCTGGGCGCCGTTGCGGGGCGAGGAGAGCTGCTGGATGAAGGTGGGGCGGGGCCCCACCAGGCCGGGGTTGGTGAAATCGAGGATCGACCACAGGTCGCCCAGCCCGTTCTCGATGGGCGTGCCGGTCAGCGCCAGGCGCGAGCGGGCGGGGATGCGCCGTAGCTCGCGGGCCGCCTCGCTGGCTGGGTTCTTGATGGCCTGGGCCTCGTCGATCACGACCCGGTGCCAGTCGACGCCGGCCAAGGCCTCCACGTCGCGCACGGCGGTGCCGTACGTGGTGAGGACGAGCTCGGCGTCCGTCGCCATCTCGCCGACCTCCCCCGCCTCGGCACGGGCCGAACCGTGGTGGACCTCCACGCGCAGACCGGGTGTGAACCGCCGGGCCTCGGCAGCCCAGTTGCCCAGCACGGCGGGCGGGGCGATCACCAGAACCGGCCCTTCGCCGCGCGTCTCCAGCGCGTGGGCGAGCACCACCGGCGTCTTGCCGAGACCCATGTCCATGGCCAGGCAGCCACCCAGACCGACCTTGTCGAGGAACGCCAGCCAGCCGCGTGCCTCCGCCTGGTAGGTGCGCAGCTCGCCGACGAACCCCTCCGGTGCAGCCAGCGGGGCGGGGGGCTCGTCGGTCGCCCCCCGCACCAGGTCGACCGCCCAGCCGCTGCCCGCCACCAGGGCCGGCCCCGCCAACGGTCCCTCCTCCAACCCCACGGCGTGGCGCAGGATCGCTGCCCCGCTGAGCTCGGTCGCCTGGGCCTGCTCGGCCAGCGCCCGGGCGGCCGCCTCGAGGTCGGCCCGATCGAGCTCGACCCAGCGACCCTGGGCGCGGACCAGGGGCCGGGCCTGGGCGGCCAGGCGGTTGACGGCGGCGGCGTCGAGCTCGAGGTCGTCGAAGAGAACCGACCAGCGGACCTTGGAGAGCTGGTTGGGACCCACCATCGCGGGCCCGGAGGGGTCGCCGGCCTCCAGCCGCAGCCGGGGCGAGGGCCGCCGGGGGGAGGTCATCGGCACCCGCACGTCGAACCCGGCGCCCTGCAGCACCCGACCGGTCGAAGTCATGAGGTCCCACGCCTCGTCGACCCCCAGGACGACGTGGCCCCGCCGCCCGGTGCGAGTCAGCGCCGGCAGCAGCCGTTCCAGGCGGCGCAGCTGCGCCTCGGCGCGCTGGGCCTTGGCGCCCGCGGTGGCGATCGCCTGCTCCACGGGCATCGGATGGCGCTCGACGCCGGTGGCCTCCACGCTCAGCAGCCAGCCGCCGTCGGCCTCGGGGGGATCGAGCCGGACGATCAGCCCGACGTCGATGTCGCCGACCACGGGGGCCGTCCAGCGGCGCAGGTCGTCGGCCACCTCGTCGGCCGGGGCGTGGGCCGCGGCGAACGCCTCGCCGGCCAGCCCCGCGAGCACGGCCTCACTGACGTCGCGGCGGTTCCTGGCCACGGGTGGCGTGGCCACGGTCACCAGCCGGGCCGCTCCGGCCCGGCACACGGCATCCACGGCAGTGTTGAGGATCGTGCGGCACAGCCGCTCGGGCCCGCTCGCCGGATCGAAGGCGCGGACCGGGCCGGGCATCCGAGCCGCCAGCTGGCGGAGGTACTCGCGATCGACGGATGCCGCCACCCACTGGATCACGTAGGAACCGGCACGCCCGCCCCGCACACGGGCCGATCCGCCCCGGCGCAGCGTCGGCACCATCCGGCCCTGCGCCACGAGGTCGGTGGCCCACGCGGCCACCTCCCCCAGCCAGCGCACGCTCGGCCCGGCGTCGCCCGCGAGCTGGCCGGCGCCCACACCGACGAGCCAGCCGAGGGCGGCGCTCAGTGGGGCGGAGACGCCCGGCGCCCGGTCGCCGGAGGGAAGAGGTGGCCCCTTGTGCGGCTCCCAGGGGACGGCGGCGCCGCCCGCCTGCTCGATCTGCCCTTGGACCTCTTCCAGCCCCAGCGGCGGGGCCGACCGGCTGCCCGCCCAGAGCACGACCTCGCCCGACACCCAGGACGCCTGCAGAACGGGCGGCTGGGGTTCGACGTCCTCCGCCGCCGCGGCGGGCGACGCCTCGTCCTCCCCGGCCGGTGCCCGGGCCTCGATCTCCTCGCCGCTGATCCGCCGGAGCGTGGACGCCAGCGCGGCGCGCTCCTCGGAGAGGTCGGCCAGCGCCTGCTCGCGTTCGGCCCGATCCGACTGCGCCACCCGCTCCAAGGCGTCGTCGAGGTCGTCGACGAGGTCGCGCAGGACCGCCGCCCAGCGGTGCGGCTCGGCCTCCAAGCGCGCCAGATCGTCGGGAGCGATCCGTCCGTCGACCTCGGACGCGACGAGCGTCTCGAAGCTTTCTTGGTCCAGTTGGATCTCCATCGTTTGCTGGCCCCATGCCCACGCCCGGCGCCAGTCGCCCCGGCCCCTGGACGTGGCGTCGGTCCGGCCACCTGCCCAGAGGATGGTTGCCTGCCTAGGGGATGGCTACGGGGCAGTCTACGGGCACAACCCCCCGAAGCGGTGGCACCTCCACGTGCAGCCTAGCGGACGGTAACGGACGTTATCCGACACCACGGGACAGCCTGGCCGTGGCCCGAGCGGGCCGACACCGGCGCCAGGAGCGCGATCCACGATGCCTACGCTTCCGCCGTGACTGCCGACTTCGTGGGCCGCCGGGCCCTCGGCCGAGCCACCCTCGAGCGCCAGCTGCTGCTCGGGCGACGGGCCATGTCGGTACTCGACGCCGCACAGCACCTCGTCGGCCTGCAGGCACAGAAGCCTCTCGACCCGTACCACGCCCTGTGGTCCCGGCTCGAGCGGTTCCGGCCGGACGACCTCGCCCAGCCACTGCTCGATCGTCGTGTCGTCCGCATCGTGGTCATGCGGGGAACGATCCACCTGGTCACGGCCGACGACTGCCTGGTGCTCCGGCCCCTGGCACAGCCGGTTCTCGACGCCGAGCTGGCCCGCCATCGGGACTACGGCCCACCGCTGCGGGGGGTCGATCTCGATCCCGTCCTCGACGTCGCCCGTGCCCTCCTTGCCGAGCGGCCGCTGACCATGACCGCGCTGCGCGCCGGGCTGGCCGAGCGGTTCCCGGACCTCCACGCCCCGCCGCTGGCCTACGCCTGCCGCTGCAAGCTGGGCCTGGTCCAGGTTCCGCCCCGCGGCGTGTGGGGCCGCTCCGGCCAGGTGCGCCTGACGACCGCCGAGGCGTGGCTGGGTCGCCCCCTGGCATCCCAACCGTCGATCGACGAGGTGGTCCTGCGCTACTTCGCCGCCTTCGGGCCGGCCGCGGTCGCCGACGTCGGGGTCTGGTGCCGCCTGACCGGGCTGCGGGAGGTGGTCGAGCGCCTACGGCCCCGGTTGCGCCCGTTCCGCGACGACCGCGGCCGGGAGCTGTTCGACCTCCCGGACGCGCCCAGACCGGACCCCGCCGCACCCGCCCCTCCGCGCTTCCTGCCCCGGTACGACAACCTCCTGCTGTCGCACGCCGACCGCAGCCGGTTCTTCCCCGACGACCGGGTTCGGCCGCGGCTGTTCGGCGCGGATGCCAGGGTGGGTGGGCCCGTGCTCCACGATGGTGTGGTGTGCGGTAGCTGGCGCATCGAGCGCGACCGCGACGACGGTGCGGCGACGCTGGTCGTCAGCCACACCGCGGGGCTCGGAAAACGGGCGCAGTCCTCGGTGGCCGCCGAGGGGCGCCGCTTCCTGCGCTTCGCCGCCGCCGACGCCGGCACCCACGAGGTGCGTCTCGTCGCGCTGAAATGAAGGCGTGGGACACGCCGAGCGAGCCGTGCGCATCCCCCAGGACGCCGATGTTGTCACTGACGCCGACCTCGCCGTCCCCGAAGGCGCGCGGGGCGTGGTCACCTTCGCCCACGGAACCGGCAGCGGCCGGCACAGCCCGCGCAACCGGCGGGTGGCCGACGTCCTCCGGGCCGGCGGGTTCGCCACCCTCCTGCTCGACCTGCTGACACAAGGCGAGGAGCAGGTGGACCTGCGCACCCGCCACCTGCGGTTCGACGTCGAGCTGCTCGCCCGGCGGCTGGCGGCGGCGGCGGCGTGGGTTGACCAGCAGCCAGACCTCGGCGGGTTGCCGCTGGGTTACTTCGGGGCGAGCACCGGGGCGGCGGCGGCGCTGATCGCGGCGGCGGACGGCCCCGGGGACGTGGGCGCCGTGGTCTCCCGGGGCGGGCGGCCGGACCTCGCCGGCGACCGCCTCGCACGCGTGCGCTGCCCCACGCTGCTCATCGTCGGCGGTGCCGACGATGCGGTGCTCGACCTC
>DASQUY010000143.1:0-10230 GCA_035641055.1 Acidimicrobiales bacterium
CCCGCCAGTCTGCCGCCGCGGCCGTACGCTGGATGGCGTGACCAGGCTGCGCGTGGCGCTGTGCCAGCTCGACACCACCGTCGGCGACCTCGACGGCAACGTCGACCGGATCACCGCCACCCTCGCCGAGGCCGCGGCGCAGGGCTGCGACTTGGCCGTGTTCCCCGAGCTGGCGGACCTGATCGAGCACAGCGCCGACCCGCCGGCGGTGCGCGCCGCGTTGGACCGCACCGACCGCTCGCGGCTCCCTGTCGCCGCGGGCGGCTCCGTAACCGACCGCCTGGTGGCTGACCCCGCCCTCGCCCGGGCATTCGTGGCCGTCGTGGCGGCGAGCCGTAGCGCCACCCGGCTGATCCACACGGAGCCGGCCGCCCTGGCGGTGCTGGCCGACCTCGCCAGCCCCGGGGTCGACGCCGTCCGCGGGGCCGCCGACGTCGACGGGCTGGCCCGCTCCAAGCGCCTCGAGCAGCTCCGCATCATGACCCGCGACCTCCTCGGGCTCGACGACGTCGAGGCCACCACCGCCGCGCTCGCCGTCCTGGCCGCCGCCGTCCTGGCCGCCGCCGTGCGCCTGGCAGGTGCCGACGACGGGCTGGCCGTCATCGGGATGGGCAAGCTGGGCGGCTGCGAGCTCAACTACGCCAGCGACGTCGACGTCCTCTTCGTCGGGGGAGACGCCCGCCAGGCCCGGGCGGTGCTCGACATCGCCCGCCGCTGCTATCGGCTCGACGTGAACCTCCGCCCCGAGGGGCGCGACGGGGCGCTCACGCGATCGATCGACAGCTACGTGACCTACTGGGGCCGCTGGGCGGAGCCCTGGGAGTTCCAGGCGCTGCTCAAGGCGGCGCCCGTGGCCGGCGACCCGGGTGTGGGACGCGAGTGGGCGTCGGCGGCGTCGGATGCCCTGTGGGGGCGGCGCTTCGGTGCCGACGAGCTGCGGTCGCTGCGGGCGCTGAAGGAGCGGACCGAGGCCGCCGTCGGCCGCCGGGGTCTGGGGGACCGGGAGGTGAAGCAGTCGCCGGGCGGCATCCGCGACATCGAGTTCGCCGTGCAGGTCCTGCAGCTCGTGCACGGGCGGGCGGACCCCGAGCTGCGGTCGCCCACCACGCTGGCCGCCCTGGCCGAGATGCGCCGCGGCGGCTACGTCGCCCCGGACGACGCCGAGGACCTGGACCAGGCCTACCGGTTCCTGCGCCGGGTCGAGCACGCCCTGCAGATCGAGGACGAGCAGCAGACCCACACGCTCCCCTCCGACCGCAGCGAGCGCCGGCGCATCGCCCGGGTCCTGGGCTACCGGGGCACGCCGGCGGCGGGCGAGACGGAGGCCTTCGACCGCGAGCTGGCCCGGCAGCGCAACGCCGTGCGCACCGTCCACGAGCGGTTGTACTTCCGCCCGCTGCTCGACGCCCTGGCGGGTGCCGGCCCCCTGGCGCCCGACACGGCCGACACCGCCCTGGCGAGCTTCGGGTTCGCCGATGCCGCCCGTACCCGGGAGGCCGTGCGCGAGCTCACGCGCGGCCTCACCCGCTCGTCGCGCATGATGCGGCAGCTCCTGCCGCTGCTGTTGGACTGGCTGTCGCGGGCCCCGGATGCGGACTTCGGCCTGCTGGGGTTGCGCAAGCTGGCGTCCGGCGAGCAGCGGACGATGGAGCTGGCCAACGCCTTCCGCGACAGCCCGGAGGTTGCCCGACGCCTGTGCCAGTTGCTGGGGACGAGCCGCTTCGTTGGCGACATCCTGGTCGCCAACCCCGACCTCATCGTCCGGCTCGCCGATCCCGCCCGGCTGCAGACCCTCGACCGCGCCGGCCTCGCCGCCTCGGTCGACCGGGCCCTCGGGTGGCGCCGGGATGCCGACGAGCGGCAACAGGCCCTGCGGCGCTGGCGGGAGCGGCACCTGTTGGGGATCACGGCCCGCGACCTGTTCGGCGCCGACGTGTCGACCGTCGGGGCCGACCTGGCGGCGCTGGCCGAGGCGTGCGTGGGCGCCGCGTTGGCGTCGCTGCGGCCGCAGGTGCCGTTCGCGGTGGTGGCGCTGGGCAGGTTCGCGGGCGGCGAGCTGTCCTACGCCAGCGACCTCGACGTGGTGTTCGTGCACGACGGGTCGACCGCCGCCGACCACGAAGAGGCCCGGCGCCTGGCGTCGGGCCTGCTCCGGTTCCTGGCCGGCACCCCGGGGCAGCGCATCTACGACGTCGACCCCCGGCTGCGTCCCGAGGGCAAGCGCGGGGCGCTGTCGCGCAGCCTGGACGGCTACGCCGCCTACCACGACCGCTGGGCGCTCACCTGGGAGCGCCAGGCCATGGGACGGGCCCGCCCCGTGGCAGGCGACCCCGCGCTGGGGCAGCGGTTCCTCGCGCTGCTCGACGAGGCCGTGTGGGGTCGGCCGTTCACGGCCGAGGACGAGCGCGCGGTGCGGCGCATGAAGGCCCGGATGGAGCGCGAGCGGATCCCCCCGGGCGAGGACCCGGCCTTCCATCTCAAGCTGGGCCGGGGATCTCTGTCCGACGTGGAGTTCACGGTCCAGCTCCTGCAGATGCGCACCGGGCTGCGCGCGCCGTCGACCGTGACCGCGCTCGACGGGCTGGCCGAGTCCGCCGCGCTCGCCCCCGAGGACGCCGACGTGCTGCGGGCGGCGTACCGCTTCTGCGAGCGGACCCGCAACCGCTGGTGGCTCGTGGGCTCGGCGCCGTCGGGGGTGGACGCGCTGCCGCAGCGGCCCGACGACCTCGCCCGCCTGGCCCGCTCGCTGGACACGACGGCCGCCCGCCTGCGCGACGAGTACCGCCGGGTCACCCGGCGGGCCCGCCGGGTCGTCGAGCGCCTGTTCTACGGCAAGGCGTGAGCTGCGGAAACTACAGCCACCAGACCCAGTCGATCCTGTCGTCTGGGGGGTTGTGCAGCAGCGTCCGGAGCGCCTTCACGAGGTTGCCGGGGTACGCCGTGCTCCCTCGGTGAAACCGACGAGGCGACGTGAAGACGATGCCGGCATGGTGACTCCCGGCCGCGGTCCATGCCCGCGCGATGCGGTCGAAGTCACGTGCGTTCTCGGTGACGACGGCCCGCCCGCGACGGGTCGCCCAGTCCAACAGCTCCTCATCCGACAGGATCGCCAGAGTGGGGTCGCTGGACGCCGCCAGCACGTCGTGGCCGTCCGCGCTGAGTCGCTCGGCCACCCGGGGCGACTGTTGGGTGTCGAGGAGCAGCTTCATCGGGCCTTCCAGCGGGTGAGACCGACGAGGTGGAGGGGACCGCGCTCGACGTTCAGCCGGACGTCCGGCTCAGGTGGCAAGAAGGTCCTGGCGACGCCGCCAGAGCGCCTCCGCCTCCTCCGCGGCCGCGCGGTTGTCCTCGATGCGCTGATCGATCTCGTCGCGGAACTCGGCGTAGTAGGTGAGTGCGGCGTCGATCTGCTCGGGTCGGAGCCCGAACACCTCCACTGCCCGGGCGCGTCGTTCCTCGACCGGGACATCACCGCCGACGGTGCCGGCGATGACCTCCCAGACATCCGGCCCTCCGACCAGCGCCGCGCGCCGACCGGTCGGCCCGGGGCGGAAGGTGATCAGCGGATGCCGCCGAACCCGGAGGCCCTCGTCGATGAGCTCTTCGGCCAGGGCGGAGGTCGACTCGTCGCGTGCTCTGGCCTCGGTCTTGAGGCGGTCGACGAGTTCCGGGTTGCGAAAACGCACCGAGACCGGATGTGCCATGACTACATAGTAGTCACGAATATGCGGAGCTCCTCGCAGGCGGGCGGACCCGGCGCCATGCGAACATGAGGTGGACTGTCACGCACAGCCGGAGGGGGAACATGCCCGTCACACCCGAGGTCCGCACCGTCCTCGACGCCATCGCCGCCATCGGCGGCCCGCCGCCCGAGGAGCTGACCCCCGAGGAGGTCCGCCAGGCCTACCGCATGCTCAGCGCCGCCGAGTCGAGGCCCGAGATGGAGGAGGTGGCCGACCGCGCCATCCCGGGGCCGGCGGGCGACATCCCCGTGCGGGTCTACGTGCCGACCGACGACCCGGGTCCCCGGCCAGCGTTGGTCTACCTGCACGGGGGCGGCTGGGTCATCGGCGACCTCGAGACCCACGACGGCGTCGCCCGGAAGCTGGCCACAGCCAGCGAGGTCACGGTCGTGTCCGTGGACTACCGCCTGGCACCCGAGCACCCGTTCCCGGCGGCGGTCGACGACGCCCTGGCCGCGGTGCGCTGGGTAGCCGAGTCGGCCAACGCCGCGTCATGGGGCATCGACCCGGCCCGCCTGATGGTGGGGGGCGATTCGGCCGGCGGCAACCTGGCGGCGGTGGCGGCGCAGCAGCTGCGCGACGAGGTCTCGGGGTTGCGGTTCCAGCTGCTCGTCTACCCGGCGGTCGACATGGCGATGGCACACCCCTCGGTCGAGGAGAACGGTGACGGCTACTTCCTGACCAAGGCCGAGATGCACTGGTTCCGGCACCACTACCTGGGTGACGACTGGGAGGCGTGGGTGGCCGACCCCCGGGTGTCGCCACTGGTCGCCGCCGACGAGGCCCTGCGAGGCGTGGCGCCGGCGCTGGTGATCACCGCCGAGTGCGACCCGCTGCGCGACGAGGGCGAGGCCTACGCCGCCCGGCTCCAGGGCGTCGGCGTGGAGGCGAAGGCCAGCCGCTACGACGGCATGATCCACGGCTTCTTCGCGATGGGGGATGTGGTGCCCGACGGCAAGGGCGCCATCGAGGAGGCCGCCGAGGCGCTGCGGACCGCCGTGGCGTGAGCTTCCCCGCCAGGTTGCCGAGGCAATAGCGAACGTCCCGGCGGACCAGAGGCAATCACGAACGGTCTCCGTTCGCTACTGCCTCAACCTCGGCGGACCGTTCGTCATTGCCTCGGGGCTCGGTGCGTACAGCGCCGCCAGGTCCCGTGACGCGGCGCTCATGAGGTCACGCAGCTCGGGAGGCTCGAGGACCTCGATGTGCCCCCCGAGCTGGAGTAGCAGCCGAGCTGCTGAGTCGGGCCGCTCGAAGCGCAGCCGCAGGTGCGCCCAGCCGTCGTCGTCGCGGGGGACGTCGTGGGCGAGGGGCAGGGGTGGCGTGCCTTCCTCGAGGAGATGCAGCAGGCGCTCGCCGTCCGGGGCGACGCGCACCCGGGCGTCGTAGCGGGGGATCGAGGCGAGGAAGTCGCGCTTCCGCTCGGCCCAGGCGGCGGCCAGGTCGAAGTCGCCGGGCCGCTCGAAGCGGTGCGGCAGCGCGGCCGCCTCGCTGATCCGAGAGACGCGGTAGACGCGGTCACCACCCTGCCGGGTCCGGGCGAGCAGGTACCAGGTGGCGCCCTTGAGGATCAGCCCGAGGGGTTGGAGGACCTGGTCGCTGGTCCGCCTGGCGCTCCGGTAGGTGACGCGGAGCTCCCGCTCCTCCCAGACGGCGCGGGCGACCTCGAGCAGCGACGGAACGTCGTCGGTGGGCCGGAACCAGTCCTCGGGCTCGATCAGCAGGCGGTCGCGCACGGACCGGGCCGCAGCTTCCGTGTCCGGGTCGACCGCGGTGAGCAGCTTGCGCTCGGCGCCCGGCGCATCGAGCCCGAGATCCCGGGCGACGGTCGGGACGGCGCCCAGGGCGGCGGCGCGGGCGTCGGCGTCGCCCAGGGGCAGCCCGCCCATGCGGTACCCCGGGAGGAGCCGGACGCCCCCGTTGCGCCCGGCCTCGGTGTACACGGGCACGCCCGCCGCGGCCAAGGCGTCGACGTCTCGGTACACGGTGCGCACCGAGACCTCGAGGGCGGCGGCGAGCTCCCGGGCGGTCGCCGGGCCGTGCAGCTGCAGCAGCACCAGGAGCTGGACGAGCCGGCTTGCCCTCATTTCCTCACCTTACGCAGAAATGCTGACAGCAGATGTCAGGTTTCGCATGCGACGGTCTCGCCGAACCCCCCAACGACGAAGGGACACGAGATGACCATCGACCGCTCCGCAGCCCGTGAGTTCATCTACGCCAACGGCCGGCTTCTCGAACAGCTCGTCTACGAGGCCCTGTTCGAGGACGGCGCCCCCGAGCGTGTCGTCCAGGCCGTCGCGGCCTACCAGAACGACGACGGCGGGTTCGGGCACGGGCTCGAGCCCGACAAGCGCGCGCCCGCCAGCCAGCCCCTCGACGTGGACGCCGCCCTGGAGCGCCTGGTGTCGGTGGGCGCCCAGGCGCCCGACGTCGTGACCCGCGCCTGCGACTTCCTGGCGGGCATCGCCGAGCCCAGCGGCGCCGTGCCCGTTCTCCTCCCGTCGATCGCCGGCTACCCGCGTGCCCCGCACTGGGCAGAGAACGACGACTACGCCCCCAGTCTTCTCCCCACCGCCAGCATCGCCGGCTACGTGCACGCCCTGGGCGTGGAGCACGAGTGGGCCGAGCGGGCCACGGCCTACGCGTTCTCGGTGCTCGAGGCCGGCGACGTGCCGCCGGAGGCGCACACGCTGCTCTTCACGACCCGGTTCCTGGAGCACGCCGCCGACCGGGACCGCGCCGAGGCCCTCGCCGGCGTGGTGACCCGGGCGCTGCCCGGTGCCGCCTGGTTCCAGGACAAACCCGACGCCCACAACTACGGCGTGACGCCCCTCGACTTCGCTCCCGGCCCCGACGGCCTCGCCCGGCCCTGGTTCGAGGACGCCACGATCGCCGAGCACCTCGACCACCTCGAGCGGCAGCAGGGCGACGACGGCGGTTGGCCGGTCCTCTGGGAACCGCCGAGCGACGCCAGCCGCTGCGAGTGGCGGGCCATCCGGACGTTCGCCGCGCTGCGCGTCCTCACGGCGTACGGTCGAAACGCGGCGTGACGCTTGGGGTCCCCCCGGGCGCCGGCCGGCCGCCGAAAGGAGGTCGAGGACATGACCCACCCTCTTGGTCGGCATCTCCTCCGCCTCGCTTCAGGGCATGCGCATTTCCTCGGGAACGAGCCAAACTGTCATACCCCCCGGGCACAATCGAGGTGATGGTGTTACCGCTGACGAGTGACCCGAGAGCGCCGCGAGAGCCGGCGTCGGCGAGCACGGCCGCCGCCGCGCGCGGGCTGGCCGACTTCCACCCGGCCGTCCGCACGTGGTTCGAGCGGCGGTTCCCCGAGGGGCCGTCCGAGCCCCAGGCCCAGGGATGGCCGCTCATCGCCTCGGGGGCCGACACGCTGATCGCCGCCCCGACCGGGTCGGGCAAGACGCTGGCGGGCTTCCTGGTGGCCATCGACGCCCTCTACCGGGCCCACGAGGCCGGGCAGCCGGTCGGCGACGTCGCCCGGGTGGTCTACGTCTCGCCCCTCAAGGCCCTGGCGGTCGACATCGCCGAGAACCTCGAGCGCCCGCTCGACGAGATCGCCGACGTGGCCGCCGAGCTCGGGATGGAGGCGCCCGACATCCGCGTGGCTGTGCGCACGGGCGACACCACCGCGTCGCAGCGCAGCCTCATGGTCCGCCGCCCGCCGAGCTTCGTGGTCACCACGCCCGAGTCGCTCTACCTGCTGGTCACGAGCGCCCGGGGCCGAGAGGCGCTCCGCACGGTCGAGACGGTCATCGTCGACGAGATCCACGCCGTGGCCCGCGACAAGCGGGGCGCCCACCTCGCCCTCACGCTCGAGCGGCTCGAGGCCCTGTGCGCGCGTCGCCCAATGCGCATCGGGCTGTCGGCCACCCAGCGCCCCATCGAGACGGTCGGCCGGCTGCTGGTGGGTGACCGGCCCCTGCCGGCGATCGTCGACGTCGGGCACCAGCGCCACCTCGACCTGGCGCTCGAGCTTCCCGAGGGCGAGCTCGAGGCCGTCGCCTCCGCCGAGCAGATGTCCGACGTGCTCGACCGCATCGCCGCCCTCGTGGGCGAGCACCACACCACGCTCGTGTTCGTCAACACCCGGCGGCTCGCCGAGCGGCTGGCCCACCAGCTCGGCGAGAGAGTGGGCGACGACGTGGTGGCCGCCCACCACGGCAGCCTGTCCAAGGAGCGGCGCTACCGCGTGGAGAGCCGCCTGCGGGCCGGGGATCTCAAGGCGTTGGTGGCCACGGCCTCGCTCGAGCTCGGCATCGACATCGGTCCGGTCGAGCTCGTGTGCCAGATCGGCTCACCCCGCAGCATCGCCACGTTCCTGCAGCGGGTCGGGCGCTCCAACCACAGCCGGGCGGGCACCCCCAAGGGGCGGCTGTTCCCGCAGACCCGCGACGAGCTGGTCGAGTGCACCGCCCTCCTGGCCGCCGTCCGGGCCGGGCGGCTCGACGCCATCGTGCCCGCCCGCCTGCCGCTCGACATCGCCACCCAGCAGGTCGTGGCCGAGGTCGCGGCCCGCGAGTGGCGCACCGACGACCTGTATGCCCTGGTGCGGAGGGCGGCCCCCTACGCCGGGCTGAGCCGGGCGAGGTTCGACGAGGTGGTCGACCTGGCGGCCGCCGGCATCGAGACCGGCCGGGGACGGCGCGGTCGCTACCTCTACCACGACGCGGTCAATGGCGAGCTGCGGCCCCGATCCAACGCCCGCCTCGCCGCCGCCACGTCCGGAGGCGCCATCCCCGAGACCGGCGACTACCGGGTCGTGGCCGAGCCCGACGACACCTTCGTGGGCACCGTCAACGAGGACTGGGCGGTCGAGTCGATGGCGGGCGACATCTTCCTGCTCGGCACCCACTCGTGGCAGATCCGGCGCGTCGAGCCGGGCGTGGTGCGGGTGCGCGACGCCGGCGACACGCCGCCCACGATCCCGTTCTGGCTGGGGGAGGCGCCCGCCCGCACCGTCGAGCTGTCGCAGGAGATCTCCGACCTCCGGCGCCATGTCGACGATCGCTTGGCCGCCGGCGACCCGGACGGCGCCCGCCAGTGGTTGATCGACGTGGCGGGCATCGGCGCCGAGGCGGCGACGATGATCGTGGACTACCTGGCGGTCGGCCGGGCTGTGCTCGGCGCGATGCCCACCCAGGACTGCCTGGTGCTCGAGCGGTTCTTCGACGACACGGGCGGCATGCAGCTCGTCGTCCACTCGCCCTACGGCGGCCGCATCAACCGGGGGCTCGGGCTGGCCCTGCGCAAGAAGTTCTGCCGCACCTTCGACTTCGAGCTGCAGGCCGCCGCCACCGACGACGCCATCGTGCTGTCGCTCGGGCCCCACCACAGCTTCCCCCTCGACGAGGTGCCCCGCTACGTCGCCAGCCGCACCCTGCGCGACACGCTCGAGCACGCCATCCTGGACTCGCCCATGTTCCAGTCTCGGTGGCGCTGGAACCTCAACCGGGCGCTGACCGTCCTGCGGTTCCGCAACGGCAAGCGCAATCCTCCGCCACTGCAGCGCATGGAGTCCGACGACCTGCTGGCCGCCGTCTTCCCCCAGGCCGCGGCCTGCCAGGACAACATCACCGGGCCCATCGAGATCCCCGACCATGTGCTCGTGCGGCAGACGGTCGACGACACGCTGCACGAGGCGCTCGACGTCGACGGCCTCCACGCGCTGATCGAGCGCATCGAGGCGGGCGACGTGCGCGTGCACTGCGTCGACACCACTGAGCCCTCGGTGCTGGCCCACGAGGTCGTGACCGCCCGGCCTTACGCCTTCCTCGACGACGAGGAGTTCCAGAACCGTCGGGTCAACGCCGTGCACCTGCGCCGGGGGCTCACCGTCGACCTCGAGTCGATCGGGGCGCTCGACCCCGCGGCGATCGAGCAGGTCCACGCCGAGATCGTCCCGGCGCCCACCACGGCCGACGACCTCCACGACCTGGTGGCGTCGCTGGTGCTGGTGCGGGCGCGCGACGACTGGCGCCCGCTGTGGTCCGAGCTCGTGGCGCGCGGCCGGGGCCACACGCTCGACGCCGACGGCGCCGAGCTGTGGTGCACGGCCGAGGCCCGCTCCGGCGCCGAGCGGGCGCAGGCGGGCGACGACGACGCCGTGGCCCAGGCCGTGCGGGGCCACCTCGAGATCGCCGGCGTCACCACCGTCGAGGCGCTGGCGCATAGCACCACGCTGCCGGTCGCCCGAGTGACCCAAGCGCTGGTTGCCCTCGAGCGCCACGGGTTCGCCCTCCAGGGCCGCTACACGCCGGACGCGAGCGAGACCGAGTGGGTGGCGCGGCGGCTCCTCGCCCGCATGCACGCCTATTCGCGGCGGTCCCGGCGCCGGTCGGTCGACCCGGCGACCCCGCGCGACCTCATGCGGTTCCTGTTGCGGTGGCAGCACGTCGCCCCCGACACGCAGGTGGCCGGCGAGGCGGGCCTGGTGGCGGTGCTCGAGCAGCTGCAGGGGTTCGAG
>DASQUY010000144.1:0-7177 GCA_035641055.1 Acidimicrobiales bacterium
CCTGCCGTACCGGACGACATGGCTGTGGGGCACGTTCGCGCTGCGCGTGGACGGCGGCCTGGCGGGCGCCAACTTCGTCCAGCGGGCGACGACGCCCGGCCACGAGGACGAGTCCTGCATCTGGACGCCTGACGCGTGCGAACCGCTCGCCGACGTCCGGTTCGAGCGCGACCCGACCGCTCCCCTCTCGTCCTGGCGCATCGCCTCGAACGACGGCCGCCTCGACGTCACGTTCGACCCGGAGGGCCGCAAAACGGTGAAGCACCAGTTCGGGGTGGCGTCGATCGACTACGTCCAGCTGTTCGGGCACTACCGGGGCACCGTGCGCGGGGCCGACCGGGCCTACGACGTCGACGGGGTCCACGGCGTGTGCGAGAGCATGCGGGCCCGCCTGTAACGGCTGCGCGCAGCATCATCTGCTTCAGTCGGCCCGTCCCGCCCGTGCCTCCACGAGTGCAAACGCCAGGGGGTCCGCGAAGCGGGCGAGCAGCGGGCCGGCGATGGCGACGATCAGGACGTAGCTCGCGGCCAGGGGCCCGAGGTCGGGTTCGATCCCGCCGGCGAGCGCGAGGCCGGCGAGGATGATCGAGAACTCGCCGTGGGCGATGAGGACGGTGCCGGCGCGGATCCGGCCCGGCAGCCCGATGCCCGCCCGCCGGGCGGCCCACGCCCCGGTGACCAGCTTGGTGACCACGGTGACGACGGCCAGCGCCGCCGCCGCGGGAAGCGCTTGCGGCAGGGTCGCCGGGTCGACCTCGATGCCGAAGAACACGAAGAACACGGCGGCGAACAGGTCCCGGACCGGAATGAGGGCCACCTTGGCGGCGTCGGCGGCGGGGCCGGACAGCGCGATGCCGACGAGCAGGGCCGCGACGGCGGCCGGCGCGTGGATCTGCTCGGCGCCGCCCGCCACCGCCAACGCCGCGCCGACGACGGTGAGCACGAGCAGCTCGGTCGAGCGGTGGAACACGACCCGGCTGAGCTGATCGCCGAAGAACAGGGTGACCGCGAAGGCGGCCGCGATCGCCACGGCCGCGACGGCGATGTCGGTGACGGTATCAGCGACGCCGGCGGACAGGAGCAGGCCGACCGACACGGGGAGGATCAGTGCCATCCCCAGGTCCTCGATGACGAGGATCGACAGGACGGACGGGGTCTCGCGGTTGCCGACGCGCCCGAGGTCGTCGAGCACCTTGGAGACGATGCCCGACGACGAGATGTAGGTGATGCCGCCCAGGAAGATCGCGGCGGTCGTGCCCCACCCCAGGAACCAGGCGGTGAGCGCCCCCGGCGTGGCGTTGAGCACGAAGTCCACCAGGCCGGCGGCGCGGTTGGCGTGGATGCTGGCCAGCAGCTCGCGACCCGAGTACTCGAGGCCCAGCATGAGCAGCAGGAGGACGATGCCGACCTGCGCGGCGATCTCGATGAAGTCGCGCGTGGCCTCCAGCTCGAGTGGCGTGCCCTCGCCGAGGAACAGGCCGGCGACGAGGAAGAAGGGGATCGGCGAAAGCCCGAGCCGCCGGGCGAGGCGGCCGGCGACGGCGAGGAGCAGCAGGACCGATCCGAGCTCGAGCAGCACGGTGGCGAGGTCGAGCTCCGCCTCCGCCCCTTGCGCCGCGAGGATCACGGCTGGCTCGATGTCTGCCGTCATCGCGGCCGGCGTCGCGACCGGCTCACTACCGGCACAGGAGCGCGTCGGTCGCCCGGATGCCCTCGGGAGTGCCGACCACGACGACCGTGTCGTCGGCCTGCAGGCCGAACTCGGGCCCCGGCGCCGCGAACGCCTCGTCGCCCCGCAGGACCGCGACGATCGAGACGCCGGTGCGCGTCCGCACCCCGGCGTCGCCGATGGTGCGGCCGGCGAACGGTGACGAGGCCGGCAGGGGCAGCCAGTCGATCGCCAGGCCCTCCACCCGCTGCTGCACCTGCGCCAGGCTCTCGGCGAGCTGGGTGCCGCCGAGCAGCTCGGCCACGACCTTGCCCTCGTCGGGTGTCAGTGTGATCTTCGCCTCGACGGCGTCAGGGTCGCGGGCGCTGTACTGCAGCAGCTCCCGTCGGCCGGAGCGGTGGGCGAGGACCCCGATGTGCCGGCCGTTCTCGAGCTCGAACTCGTAGCGCACCCCAACCCCGGGGACCGGGGTCTCGCGGACTGTCGTCACCCGACGATCATGGCAGGCGTCCGGCCGCGCTTCGAGATGGAGAAGATCCTGCCCGGCGTGCCGCCCGACGACTGGGACGACAACCCGATCGTCGACGCCGTGGAGCTTCACGAGGCCGGGGACGACCGCGCCGCGACCCGGCTCCTGCGTGACCTGGTCGCCA
This sequence comes from Acidimicrobiales bacterium, assembly GCA_035641055.1. Lineage (GTDB taxonomy): Bacteria > Actinomycetota > Acidimicrobiia > Acidimicrobiales > VFJN01 > DASQUK01. The sequence goes on from DASQUY010000144.1 coordinate 2,323, forward strand.
GCGATGTCCGGTGCGTGGACGCGTGGGCCCATCTCGGGTTCATCGCGTTCGACACCCGTGGGCCCGGCCCCGCCGGCGAGCTGTACGAGCAGGGCGTGGCAGTCGCCGAGCTCTCGCTGCCCGAGCAGTTCAGAGGCGTGCTGCCCCGAGGGCTGATCGACAACCGACCCTTCCTGCGCTGCCTGCACGGCTTGGCCCTGTGCCGGTGGCGGCAACGCCGCTGGGACGACGCCGAGGCGCTGTTGACGGCGCGGGTGTGGCTCGACCCCACCGGTTCCCTGGATGCGCTCGCCTGCTCGACGAGGTCCGAGCGCGGCACCGCTGGGCGCCGGCATGACGACCACGTCGCGTCGCCCGCCCGTGTTCGGCCCCGAGCCGTGGCAGAGGGTCGCCGGAAACCAGTGGTGCCACTTCGACCGGTGGTTCGCGCTCGTGGCCGTCACCGCCTTCGGAGGCGACGTCGATGCCCTCGACGCCGAGCTGGTCAGCCGGCTGCGGTCCTCGGTGCACGGCCGCCGCGATCTGGATTCCGCACGTACCTGGCGATCGACTGGGCCGCAGCCGGTATGGCGCCCGAGCACTACTGGCAGGACCTGTGCGAGCTGCTGGCCTCGGAGGTCTACGGGCTCACCTACCAGCACGACACCTTGGCCTTCCAGCGGGTCCCGGCCGGGCAGGCCGACCTGGTCGAGTCGATCCTGCTCGAGCTCGCCGACGAATGGCGGGCCGCCAACAGCGACTACCAGGCCGACGAGGCCGTCGGGCTTGTCGCCTGGCTGCACGTCGCCGGGCGCCGCTACAGCCGGTACGTCGACGCGGCCCGGCGGCTCGGATCCGACCAGTGGCAGCCCGTCGTGGCGCTCGCCGAGTCCGCTCACCGGAGCGGCCGACAGGAGCTCGCCGTCGAGGTGTTCCGTGCCGCCGATCGACCGGGCCGCCAGCGCGACCACCTGCGTCACCGCTGCGCTGAGCTGACCGGCTTCCACTTGGACGACCGCGCTCCCCGGTTACGCGTCGTGCGATAGCACCGCCTGGGTCACGCCACGGGGACGGCGTCGCCGTGGTAGGTGGCCCACAGCTCGGCGTAGGCGCCGCCGGCGTGGAGCAGCTCGTCGGGGGGACCGTGCTCGACGACGCGGCCGTGGTCGAGCACGACGATGCGGTCGGCCCGAGCCGCCGACTGCAGCCGGTGGGCGATGAGCAGGGTCGTGCGCCCCTCGCTCACCTGGCCCATGGCGTGCGCCACCTCGGCCTCGGTGGCGAGATCGAGGTTGGCCGTGGCCTCGTCGAGGATGAGGATGGCGGGATCGACCAGCTCGGCCCGGGCGAGGGCGATGAGCTGGCGCTGGCCACCGGACAGCGACCGCCCCCGCTCGACGACGGGCTGGTGGTAGCCGAACGGCATCTGGCTGATGAAGTCGTGGGCACCCACCGCCCGGGCGGCCGCCTCGACCTCGGCGTCGGTGGCGTCGGGTCGGGCGTAGGCAATGTTGTCCCGGATCGAGCCGGTGAACAGGAAGGCCTCCTGCGGCACGTAGCCCAGCTGCCGGCGGTAGGCCTCGAGGTCGAGGTCGGTCAGCGGCACGCCGTCGACCAGGATGCGGCCCCCGGTCGGGTCGTACAGCCTGGCCGCCAGCTTGACCATGGTGGACTTGCCGGCCCCCGTCTGGCCCACGAAGGCCACCGTCTCCCCCGCCCGGATCCGCAGGTCGACGTCGCTCAGCGCCAGCTCTGCCGTCCCTTCGTAGCCGAAGGAGACACCCTCGAAGCGCAGCTCGCCGCGGATGCGGCCCGGGTCGATCGGACGCTCGCTGTCCGCCAGCGAGGACGGCGTGGCCAGCAGGCCGCGGATGCGATCCAGGGCCACCTTGCCCTGCTGGTACGTGTCGAACACCTGGGAGAGCTGCTGGATCGGCGCGAACACCGTGGTCAGGTAGAGGACGAAGGCGAACAGCTGGCCGACGTTCAGGCTGCCGTTGCTCACCAGGGCCGAGCCGGCCCAGAGCACCAGCACGGTGGCCACCGTCGACAGCAGCTCGACGAACGGGAAGTAGGTCGAGGCGATGAGGGTCGAGTCGATCCGGGCCGCCCGGTGCTCGCCGGCGACGTTCCGGAAGCCCTCGATGCTGCGGCCCTCCCGGGCGAACGCCTGGGTCACCCGCACCCCGGAGATGCTCTCCTGGAGGTTGGCGTTGACCGCGGCGATGCGGTCGCGCACCCGGCCGTAGGCGGATTCGCTGCGGCGCCGGAACACGACGGTCGCCAGCACGAGCGGCGGCACGACGGCCAGAACGACCAGCGAGAGCTGGGCGTTCATGCTGGCGAGGATGGCGACGGCCCCGACGAAGGTGACGATCTGCACCAGCGCGTCGATGAACCCGGTCCGAAGGAGCGCCTGCATGGCCTCGATGTCCGAGGTCATGCGCGTCATGATCCGGCCCGTCATCTCGCCGTCGTAGAAGTCGAGGCTCAGGCGCTGGAGGTGGGCGAAGACGCGGACCCGCAGCCCCAGCAGCAGCTCCTGGCCGATGCGGCTGGTGACCAGGGTGGAGAGGTACAGCAGCACGCTCATGGCCACGGTGCTGGCCAGGAACAGGCCGCTCGCACCGGCCAGCCACCCCCTCTCGCCGTCCCGGACCCCGTGCTCGACGCCGAGGTTGACAAGGTACGGACCGGCCAGCATCGCCAGCGCGTTCCCGCCGACGAGCACGGTGGCCACCACCAGGCGGGCCTTCTGGTCGGCGAGCATCCGCCGGAACGTGAACCGCGGCGCCGGCTCGGCGTGCTCGTCCAGGTCGGTCTCCGGCGAGTCGACGATGGGGGGCAGGGCCTCGATCCGGGCCATCAGCTCGGGGGTCGGCGGGTCGCTGAGCCGAGCGAAGCCCATGCCCATACCCGCACCCATCCCCATGGCCCCGCCGCCACCCATGCCCATCCCCATGCCGCCGCCGGATTGCCGGGCCGCGAGGTAGCCCTGCCGCTGGGTCCGGGCGATCAGGTCGTCCGGGGACCCCGAGGCGTCGCCGTTGCCGTCGGTCCGCCAGGCCGACTCCGTGACCCCGTCAACGATGCCCGCCGCCGCCGTCGCCGCGCCGTCGCCGTCGCCGTTGCCCGCGGCGGTGTCGAGGTCGTCGTCGGGGCCCCCCAGCAGCCGGCGGTAGAGGCGGCAGCGGGCGATCAGATCGTCGTGCGTGCCGATGTCGACCACCCGCCCGCCGTCGAGGACGACGATGCGGTCGGCCAGGTTGAGCGTCGACCGTCGGTGTGCCACCAGGATGGTGGTCCGGCCCCGCATGACCTCGCGCAGGGTGTCGTGGATCTCCTCCTCGATGCGGGCGTCGATCGACGACGTGGCGTCGTCGAGCAGCAGCACCCGGGGATCGGTGAGCAGCGCGCGGGCAAGGGCGATCCGCTGGCGCTGCCCCCCGGACAGGGTCAGGCCGCGCTCACCGACGAGCGTGTCGTAGCCCTCGGGCAGCGTCTCGATGAACTCGTGGGCCCGGGCCCAGCGGGCGGCCCGCTCGATGTCCTCGTCGGAGGCGTCGGGCCGCCCATAGGCGAGGTTGGCCCGGATGGTGTCGGAGAACAGGAACGTCTCCTCGAACACGACGCCCAGGTTCCGGCGCAGCGAGGAGAGCGTGACGTCGCGCACGTCGGTGCCGTCGACGGCGATGCGCCCGGCCTGGACGTCGTAGAAGCGGGGGAGCAGCAGGGAGACCGTCGACTTGCCCGACCCCGACGCGCCGACCAGGGCGACGACCTCGCCGGGGGCGACCCGCAGGCTGAAGTCGTCGAGGACCGGTTCCGAGCGCAGGTAGCCGAAGGCGACGTGGTCGAAGACAACCTCGCCGCGCGCCTCGTCGAGGGCGGCGGCGTCGGGGCGCTCCTGGACGTCGGAGGTCGAGTCGAGCAGCTCGAAGACCCGCTCGGCCGCGGCCCGCGCGGTGGAGGCGGCGACCAGCATCCCGGCGAACGAGCGGACCGGGGCGACGAGCTGGAGGAGGTACGTCTGGAAGGCGAGGAGCGTGCCCAGCGAGACGTCGCCGGTGGAGGCCAGGTAGCCGCCCACCGCCAGCACCGAGACCTGGGCCAGACCCGGCACGGCCTGCATGGTGGCCTGGCGCTTGGCCGAGATGCGGGCGTTGCGCATCCGGGCGCCGAACAGCCGGACCGCCGCCTCGCGGAGCTTGTCCAGCTCCCGCCCCTCCTGGCCGAAGCCCTTCACCACCCGCACCCCGCTGGTGGCTTCCTCGACGACGGTGGCCAACTCGGCCGCCCGCTGCTGGGCGTCCCAGCTCGACGGGTACACGACGTGGCGCATCCGCAGGGCCATGGCCAGGAGGACCGGCACCGTGACCAGGGCGACGGCGGTCAGGGGCAGCGACAGCCGGAGCATGAACCCCAGCGAGAGGAAGACCAACAGCACGTTGCCGCTCATGAACGGCAGGAAGCCCAGCAGCATCTGCACGACCCGCACGTCGCTGTTGGCCCGCGAGATCAGTTGCCCGCTCTGCATCTCGTCGTGGCGGGCGAAGTCCAGGCGATGCAGGTGGTCGTAGATGTCGTTGCGCATGTCGTACTCGACGTCGATGCCGAGCCGGCCGGCGCCGAAGCGCCGGGCGAACGACAGCCCGAAGCGGACGATGCCCAGGCCGAGCGTGGCTATGAGCAGGGGTCCGATGGGCGAGCCGGCGGCGCCGGACAGCTCGGGCACGATGGCGTCGTCGACGACGGCCCGCACCATGAGGGGGATGACCGACGTCACGGCCATGCTGAGCGCGGCGGCACCGAAGACGATGGCGAGGTCGCGGCGATGGCGGCGCAGGTACGGCCACATGCGCCGCAACCAGCCGCG
>DASQUY010000145.1:0-6322 GCA_035641055.1 Acidimicrobiales bacterium
CGGGCGCGTTGTCGCCATCGCCGGCCCGGTCGTCGACGTTGAGTTCCCCGCCGACGCCGTGCCCGCCATCAACACCGCGCTCGAGATGACGGTCACGGTGGAGGGTGAAGGCATCGCCGTGCGGGCCGAGGTCGCGCAGCAGATCGGCGAGTCGCGGGTGCGAGCCATCTGCCTGCGGCCCACCGACGGCCTCACGCGGGGCACGCCGGTCCGCAACCTGGGCACGGGCCTCACGATGCCGGTGGGCGACGGCGTGCTGGGCCACGTGACCAACGTGATGGGGGAGCCGCTCGACGTGCCCGAGCTCGACCCCTCGACGATCGACGACCACTGGGAGATCCACCGCGAGGCGCCGGAGTTCGACGCGCTCGAGCCCAAGCGCGAGGTGTTCGAGACCGGCATCAAGGTCATCGACCTGCTCACACCCTACCCGCAGGGGGGCAAGATCGCCCTGTTCGGCGGCGCCGGCGTGGGCAAGACCATCCTCATCCAGGAGATGATCCGCCGGGTGGCCGAGCAGCACGGCGGCGTATCGGTGTTCGCCGGGGTGGGGGAGCGCACCCGCGAGGGCACCGACCTGTACATCGAGATGAAGGAGTCCGGCGTCCTCGAGAAGACGTCGCTGGTGTTCGGCCAGATGGACGAGCCGCCGGGCGTGCGCCTGCGAGTGGGGCTGGCGGCGCTGACGATCGCCGAGTACTTCCGAGACGTCAAGGGCCAGGACGTGCTGCTGTTCATCGACAACATCTTCCGGTTCGTGCAGGCCGGCTCGGAGGTGTCGACACTGCTCGGCCGCATGCCCTCCGCGGTCGGCTACCAGCCCACGCTGGCGGACGAGATGGGCGAGCTGCAGGAGCGCATCACGTCGGTGCGGGGCCGCTCGATCACGTCGTTGCAGGCGGTGTTCGTGCCCGCCGACGACTACACCGACCCGGCCCCGTTCACCACGTTCGCCCACCTCGACGCCAGCACCGAGCTGTCCCGGGACATCACCGCGCTGGGCATCTACCCGGCGGTCGACCCGCTGACGTCGACGTCGACGATCCTCGAGCCCGACGTCGTGGGCGAGCGGCACTACGCCGTGGCCCGCCGGGTGCAGGAGATGCTGCAGCGCTACAAGGAGCTACAGGACATCATCGCCATCCTGGGCCTCGACGAGCTGTCCGAGGAGGACAAGGTGACGGTGGCGCGGGCCCGCAGGATCCAGCGGTTCCTGTCGCAGCCGATGTTCGTGGCCGAGCAGTTCACGGGCCTGCCCGGCATCTTCACGCCGGTGGAGGAGACGATCGCCTCGTTCGAGGCGCTCGTCGACGGCGAGCTCGACGACCTGCCCGAGCAGGCGTTCCTCAACGTCGGCGGCGCCGACGATGTGCGGCGCAAGGCCGAACAGCTCCGTCAGCAGGCCGGCGGCGAGTAGGAGTCCTCGCCGTGACCCTCCAGGTCGAGCTCGTCTCGCCCGAGCGCATCCTCTACTCGGGCGAGGCCGACATGATCATCGCCCGGACCGTGAGCGGGGGCGACATCGCCTTCCTCACCGGGCACACGCCGTTCGTGGGGGCGCTGGACATCGCCACGCTGACCATCCGCTCCGACCAGGGCGACGAGGTCGTGGCCGTGCACGGCGGGTTCGTCGAGGTGTCCAACGACCGGGTGACGATCCTGTCGGACGTGGCCGAGCTCCGCAGCCAGATCGACGTCGAGCGGGCCCGACGCGCGAAGGAAGAGGCCGAGGCGCATCTCCACCGAGAGCACGACGCCGAGGTCGAGGCCGCCGCTCGCCGCGCCCACGTGCGCCTCGTGGCCGCCGGGGGCCTGGCGGGCGGCTAGCAGCGGGCGGCGTCCCTGCCGTGAGGCAATAGCTCTCGGTGAGAGGGGCCTGAGGCAATGACGAACGGTTTCCGTGAGCTCATGCCTCAGGCTGCGCCAAGCGTTCGCCATTGCCTCGCCCGTAGGTAGGTCGCGCCCATGCCACGCCGCCGACTGGGCGTCGCCCTCCTGGTACCGGAGCCGACCGCGATCGAGGTCGACGGGCTGCGGCGGGCGCTGGGGGACGGGTCGTTCGGGCGCATCCCGCCGCACCTGACGCTCGTCCCGCCGGTCAACGTGCGGGAGGACGACCTGCCCGCGGCCGTCGACCTGCTGCGGGCGGCGGCCCGCCGGGCCCGCCCGCTGGACCTGCGCCTCGGACCGGCGGCGACGTTCCACCCGGACACGCCCGTCGTCTACCTGACGGTCGGCGGCGCCCTGGAGGCGCTGGCGGCGCTGCGTGACGACCTGTTCCGGCCGCCGCTGGAACGGACCGTCACCCGCCCGTACGTGCCTCACGTGACCGTGGCCGACGAGATCGATCCCGACCGCATCCCGGCGGCGGTGACCGCCCTCGCCGACTACGTCGTCGACGTGCGGATCGAGGCGGTGCACCTGCTCGAGGAGCAGCGCGGCCGCGTCTGGCGCCCGATCGCCGATGCGGCGTTCACGCGTCGGAGGCGGCGGGGCTGACCTCTCCCCATCCCGATCTAGGCTGCCCGGCCATGTCCGACACCGCTGGCACCGGCGCCGCCGCCTCGCCCACCTGGGGCACGGCCCTGGTCACGGGGGCCTCGTCGGGGATCGGGGCGACGCTCGCCCGGATGCTGGCGGCCGAGGGCACCGGCATCGTGGCGGTCGCTCGCGACAAGCAGCGCCTCGACGCCCTCGCCGCCGAGCTGGTCGAGCGGCATCCGGGCGTCACGGTCGAGGTGCTGCCCGCCGACCTGGCGGACGCTGACCAGCTCGCCGCCGTCGAGGGCCGCATCGCCGACCCGGAGCGACCGGTCGACCTGGTGGTCAACAACGCCGGCTTCGGGACCTACGGGCCGTTCGTCGACGCCGACCGCGACGTCGAGGAGCAGGAGATCCGCGTCAACGTCGTCGCCCTCATGCGCCTCACGCACGCCGCCGCGCGGTCGATGGTCGCCCGGGGCCGCGGCGCGATCGTCAACGTGTCCTCCGTGGCCGGCCTGCAGGCGGCGCCCGGCAACGCCACCTACGGGGCGACCAAGGCGTTCGTGGCTAGCTTCAGCGAGGCGGTGTCCGTCGAGCTGCGGGGCACCGGCGTCACCCTCACCACGGTCCTGCCGGGCTTCACCCGCACCGAGTTCCAGCGGCGCGCCGGCATCGAGCAGCGGCGCATCCCCCGCCCCTTCTGGAAGTCGGCCGACGACGTGGCGGCCGCGACGCTGGCCGCCGCCCGCGCCGGGCGGCCGTGGCTCGTGACTGGCGCGCTCAACAAGCTCGCCGCGGTCGGCGTCAACGTGGCGCCCCGGGGTGTCCGCCGCTGGGCCGCGGCCCGGGTCGTCAGGCGGCTGTAAGAGGCCGCTGGCCCCGTCAGGCGAAGTCGATGGACGAGAAGCGGGCCAGCTTGGGGAGCTGGTGCTGCGCGGTGATGAGGCGGACCGTTCCCGACCTCGAGCGCATGACGAGCGACTGGGTGGAGGCGCCCCGGCTGCCGTAGTGCACGCCCTGGAGCACCTCGCCGTCGGTGATCCCGGTCACGGCGAAGAAGCAGTTGTCGCCGCGGACGAGGTCCTCGGTCGTGAGGACTTGGTCGAGGTCGTAGCCCTGGTCGAGGGCCGCCCGGCGCTCCTCGTCGTTGCGGGGCCACAGCCGGCCCTGGATCTCGCCGCCCATGCACCTCATGGCGGCGGCAGCGATCACCCCCTCCGGGGTGCCGCCCACTCCGAACAGGACGTCGGCGCCCGATTCGGGCCAGCCGGTGGAGACGGCGCCGATGACGTCGCCGTCGGGGATCAGCCGGATGCGGGCCCCGGCCCCCCGCACCTCGGCGATGAGGTCGGCGTGCCGGTCGCGGTCGAGGATGACCGCCGTGACGTCGCGCACCGACTCGCCCTTCGCCTTCGCCACCGCCTCCAGGTTCTCGGTCGGCGTGCGGGTGATGTCGACGACGCCGGCCGCCTCCGGCCCGACGGCGATCTTCTCCATGTACACGCAGGGCCCGGGGTTGAACATCGTCCCCCGCTCGGACACGGCGATCACCGAGATGGCGTTGCCCCGTCCCAGCGCCGTGAGGGTGGTGCCCTCGATGGGGTCGACGGCGATGTCGGTGGGCGGCCCGCGGCCGTCACCGATCTCCTCGCCGTTGTAGAGCATCGGCGCCTCGTCCTTCTCGCCCTCGCCGATCACGACCACGCCATCCATGTGGACGCTGTCGAGCACGATCCGCATGGCGTCGACGGCGGCCCCGTCAGCGCCGTTCTTGTCCCCCCGGCCCATCCAGCGGGATGCCGCCAGGGCGGCGGCCTCGGTGACCCGCACCAGCTCGAGGGCCAGGTTGCGGTCCGGACGCTCCTTGGTGGCCATGCGGCGATAGTACCCGCCTGGTTGAATGGGCTCCCGTGGGCCAGGTCTCCGATCCGTACGGTCAGGGCGAGGACGACGGCCTCGGCATCACGATCTCGGGGCTGCCGGGCGAGCCGGACGAGCCCGAGCCGGACGACGCCGGGTCCGACGAGGGGAGCGAGGACGCCGGCGACGTCGAGGTGGTCTACGACCTCGACGACTGGAGCGAGATCGAGCGGGGCTCCGTCGCCGACCGGCTGCGCGAGGCCGGGATCCCCCACGAGTGGGAGGGCCCCGTGCTGCACGTGGCAGCTGTCGACGAGGCGGCGGTCGAGAACATCCTCGACATCGTGGAGGGCGGGGCCAGGGCGCCCGGTCGGTCCCTCGATCCCGAGCAGGATCAGGTGGCCTACGACCTGGCCGACTGGGACGACGACCGGCTGGAAGCCCTGGTCGACGAGCTGGACGCCGCCCGCATCCCCCACGGCTGGGACGAGGACGAGCTGTTCGTCCACGCCGCCGACGAGGCGACGGTCGACGAGCTGCTCGACCGGGTGGCCCATCCCCACGAGCTGCCGGCCGAGGTCGATGAGGGCCCGGCGGGCGGCGAGCTGCTCGGCGAGGTGTTCGTGGCCGCCGATCGGCTCCAGCGTGACCCGGGCGACCACCAGGGCACGGTGTCGATGCTCGACCTGGGCGACGCCCTGGACGGGGCCGACCCGCCGTACGGCCTGGGGGGCAAGGAGTGGGATCACCTGCGCAACCGGATCGACGCCCTGTGCGTGCTGCTCCGCGCCGAGAAGCTCGACGACGAGGCCGTTGTCGACGCCGCCCGCGACCTCCGCAACGCCCTGCGCATGTACGTGTAGGGGCCCCCAATTCCGAACTTGCGGTGGTTAAGGGGGTCATGGCACCCCTAACCACGGCAAGTTCGGGGGTGCGGAGGGGCCACCGCAAGTTCGGGGGTGGCGCGGGCCCACCAGTAGCATGCGGGCGTGATCCTGGCCGAGCTGGAGGTGTTCCACTCGCGGCCGATCGTCCCCACCCGACGGGTGGCGCTCGGGCGCCGCCACCTGCCGTGCAGCCCGGCGCCGGGGTTCGGCGGCATCCTGCTCGGCGGCATCGTGGCCGCCCACATCCCCGTCCTCGACCCCGAGCTCTTCGACGACCTCCACCGCCTGACCCTGCACCTTGACGCCGGCCGGCGAATCCCGCAGCCCCGACTCCGCCACCGCCTCCAGACCGACCGCATCGGCCTGCAGCGCAGCGTGCACCGCATCGGGGGCGAGGGCGAGGAGCTCGCCTTCGAGCTCGACGACAAGGGCGCACCGGCACACCACATCCTCGCCGCCGTCTACGCCGCCGGGGAGCTGTCGCTGGGACCCCGGACGCGGGTGATGGACGCCATCCGCAAGGCGATGCGCTGGAGCGGCGCCATCGACGGCACGCTGGTGGCGCACCTGTCCGGGCTCGGACGCCACCACGAGTGGTCGACCGAGGCCTACCGCGACCCGGTGGGCTGGGCCCTCGGCGTGCTCGACCTGCACGGGAACGGGCACCGTGGTGCCCCCGACCGCCAGGTGGTCCAGGGCCGCTTCCGTCACCTGGTCCGTCGGGCCCACCCCGACCACGGGGGCGACACGGCCGCCGCCGCCGCCCGCCTGGCCGAGCTCGCCGAGGCGCGCCGCATCCTCCTGGCGGGCGCCTGAATGCCGGGGTCCGGTGCCGCCGGCGCGGTCCTGCTGTTCCCCGGTGCCGGCAGCGGCCGGGACCACCTTACGCTGGTGGCGATCGAGAAGGCGCTGTCGCCCCTACCCGTCGTCCGGGCTGATTTCCCCTATCGGCGGGAGGGCCGCAAGGCCCCCGACCGTCCCGCCAAGCTCATCGCCTGCGTGCGCGAGGAGGCGGCGGCGCTCGCCGGCTCGGCCGGCGTCGATCCCGGGGCCGTGGTGCTGGGTGGGCGGTCCATGGGCGGGCGCATGTG
>DASQUY010000146.1:0-4659 GCA_035641055.1 Acidimicrobiales bacterium
TCGTTGCCCACAGCGTCCTGCACGATCACCCGCGACTTGATGAACTTGGCCGGGCGGGTGAGCGCCATGAGCACGTTGCCCTGGGTGTCGACCACCTGGAGCTTGTGCGTCATGAACTGGTCGTACGAGGTGAGCACGCGCATGATCTTCTTGGCCGTGCTCTGGCCCACCTGCCGCACGGCGCCGAGCCGCCGGCCGTTCTGGTCGTAGATGGCGTACTCGTTGTTGACCTCGATGAGCTTCGCCTTCTGGTTCACCACCAGCACCGGCTCGGTGAGGATGGTGCCGCCGCCCCCGTCGGCCCTGGCGCCGGCCTTGTGGACGTCCCGGACGACCTTCTCGGTCGAGCGGTCGACCGTCGGGATGTGGCCTCCGCCCGTCGGCTCGTCGACGTCCTGGCGGCCGTGGGAGGCGACGTGCTCGGTCCAGCGGGCGCCGTCCCACCAGCGGACCTCGTGGCGGCCGAACGGGTCGGGGTACCACCCGGCCGGGTGCTCCCCCGGCGCGCCGGTGGTGGTCCGCGCGGCCTGCGGTGACGTGTCAGACATGGCGGCCGATCGTAGCGATCCGCCCCCGACGGTCGGCCATTTCCTCGCTACGGAGGTCGAGGAGATACCGACCCTCTCGGTGGGCTGTCCCCTCAGCCTCCCTGTCGAGGAAATGGTGCACCCCGGGACCGCTCGGACGGGGCGGGCGAGGCGCCGCCCCACGTCACGACGTAGCGCTGCTTGTGGTCGTCGGAGGTGTCCGGGAAGTCGCTGCGGGCGTGGGCCCCCCGGCTCTCGGTGCGGGCCGACGCCGCGGCGCACAGCGCCCAGGCCACGGTGCCGAGGTTGGCGAGCTCGTCGGTGGCCCCGGCGCTGGACGGGTCGGGTACCGCTGTTCGCGCCGCGGCGAGGGCGGTGGCGGCGGCCCGCCGGGCTCGTTCCAGCGACTCGGCGGACCGCAGCACGCCGGCGTCGGCGGTCATGGCCCGCTGCAACTCCCCGCGGGCGTGCGCGACCGGTGCATCGCGCGGCTCGTCGAGCGGTGGCAGCGACGGGACGGCGAGGCGGCGCCCGGGGATCCCGCCCTCACCGCCCTCACCGCCCTCGAGGACGCAGCGCATGGCCCCCGTCGGGGACGGGCCGTCCTGGCCCCGCTCCACCGCCTCCACCACGCGGGGCCCGAACACCATGCCGTCGAGCAGCGAGTTCGACGCCAGGCGGTTCGCCCCGTGGACGCCGTTGCACGCCGCCTCGCCGGCCACCCACAGGCCGGGCAGCGACGAGGCGCCGTCGAGGTCGGTGACGATGCCGCCGCACATGTAGTGGGCGGCGGGCGCCACGGGCAGCCAGTCGCGGCCGGGGTCGAGCCCCACCGTCGCCAGCGAGGCAGCGATGGTCGGGAAGCGCTCGGCGAACCGCTCCAGGCCGGTGGCGTCGAGCCAGACGTGGTCCGTTCCCTGCCCGGCGAGGGAGGCCATGATCGCCCGGCTCACCTTGTCCCGGGACTGCAGCTCATCGACGAAGCGCTCGCCTTGGGCGTCCCGCAGGAGGGCGCCGTGGCCCCGGAGCGCTTCGGACAGCAGCGGCCGCGGCACGGCCGGGTGGTGCAGCGCCGTGGGGTGGAACTGCACGAACTCGAGGTCGGCGACAGCCACCGTGCCGCTGCGCAGTGCCATGGCGATGCCGTCGCCGGTCGCTCCCGGGGGGTTGGTCGTCACCGCGAAGAGCTGCCCGGCGCCGCCGGTGGCCACCAGGACGTGGCGCGCCCGGACCTCGGCCCGCTCGCCCGCCGGGCCCCGCGCCACCACGCCGGCGCAGCGCGCGCCCTCGACCAGCAGGTCGAGCGCGAACCAGTGCTCGTAGATCGCCGCCGCCGTCTGCCGGACGGCGGCCACGAGCGCCCGCTCGACCTCGACGCCGGTGGCGGCGCCGCCGGCGTGGACGACCCGGGCGTGCGAGTGTCCCCCCTCGCGGGTCAACATCAGCTCGCCTTCGGCGTCCCGGTCGAAGATGGCCCCGAGGGCGATCAGCTCGTTGACCCGGGACGGGCCCTCGTCGACCAGCACCCGCACGGCGTCGGGGTCGCACAGCCCGGCGCCCGCCGCCAACGTGTCCGCCAGGTGGAGGTCGGTGGAGTCGGGGTCGTCGGCCAGCACCGCGGCGACGCCGCCCTGGGCCCAGCGGGTCGTGGCCTGGTCGAGCCCGCCCTTGGTGAGGACGCCCACCCGCATGCCGTGAGCGTCGGCGGCCCGCACCGCGGCGGACAGTCCGGCGACCCCCGAGCCGAGGACGAGCAGGTCGAGCGGGGGTGGAGCGGGTGGAGGCGACGGTGGCGGCATCGCGGCCATTCTGGCGGCATGCCGGGCGTGCTCGTAGCGGGCAGCATCAACATGGACATCGTCGCCTCGGTGCCGCGGCTGCCGACACCGGGCGAGACGGTCACCGGCACGGGGCTGCGGTTCGTGCCGGGCGGCAAGGGCGCCAACCAGGCGGTCGCCGCCGTCCGCGCCGGAGCGGCGGTCACCCTGGTCGGGGCCGTTGGCGACGACATCTTCGCCGGCGACCTCCTGTCGTTCCTCGGCCGCTGCGGTGTCGACGTCGGCGCCGTGGCGCGCCGCCCGCGGATGCCCACCGGCACGGCGCTCGTCACCGTCGCCGCCGACGGCGAGAACGCGATCGTCGTCATCCCGGGCGCCAACGGCACGCTGGACGAGGCGTCCGTGCGGGAGCCGGGCGCGCGGCCTGGCGACGTGCTCGTGACCCAGTACGAGACGCCGATCGACGCGGCGATCGCCTTCTTCCGGCGCGGACGCGAGGCAGGGGCGACCTGTGTCCTCAACCCGGCGCCGGCGGCGCCGACCCCGTCCGACCTGCTGGCTCTCGTCGACGTCCTCGTCCTCAACGAGATCGAGCTCGCCGAGCTGTCGGGCGTCGCGCTGGCGCCGGACGCGGCCGACGACGACATCGCCGGCGCCATCGCCAGATTGCGGAACGACGGCTTCGCCGGCCTTGGCGTCGCCACGCTCGGGGCGAGGGGCGCCCTCGCCGTCTCGGACGGCGCGGTGCGGCGCGTGCCGGCGCACCGCGTCCGGGCGGTGGACACCACGGGGGCGGGCGACTGCTTCGTCGGCGTGCTCGCCGCCGAGCTGGTCGGCGGCTCACCGATCGATGCCGCCCTGGCGCGCGCCAACGCCGCCGCCGCGCTGTGCGTCACGCGGGCCGGCGCCGGGCCGTCGATGCCGACGCGGCGCGAGATCGACGCCTTCGTGGGTCAGCCCGCCACCGAGAAGTAGTGCGTGAGGAAGCGACTTGGATCGACCGCGGTGGCCACCTGGTGCGGTCCCTCGCCGGGCATCCAGCGGGTCTTGGCCAGCTCATCGGCGTGCGTCAGCTCGATCTCGGCCAGGCCCGGCTCGAACTCGCAGATCCCGTCGTCGAAGACGACCGCCGCCGCCAACGGGTCGTGGAAGGTGATCTGCTCGCGCTGGGCGAACCAGACCTCGGCGAAGTCCCCGACCGGGCGCAGCGGGCCAGCCCGGAAGCGGCGACGCGCCTCGGCGGCGTCCATCGTGACCTGCGTCGTGACGTCCAGCCCGACCAGTCGGTGATAGGGCGGGCGGCTCCGGAGGACCATCGCCGCCGCGTGGGGGTCGAGCAACAGGTTCCACTCGTGTCCCTCGAAGACGCCGGCCCAGAACGATCCGCCCATGGTGACCAGCCCCTTGAGCAGGGCGGGAATCGCGGGGTCGACCGCGAACAACAGGGCCACGTTGGTGAGCGGCCCGATGGTCAGCAGGACGACCTCGCCGGGGTGCCGACGGATCGTCCTGCGCAGGAACTCGACGGCGGGCTCGGAGGGGAACTCGGTGGCGTGGGGCCAGGACCCGAGCGCCGCGGCCTGAGGCGCCTCGGGCTGGAGCTGGGACACGAGGAGGGGCGACTCGACGCCCACGACGATCGGGACCTCGCGGGCGGCTGCCTGACACAACGCGCTCGCCAGCATCGCCCGCTCGCGGCCTTGCCCTGTCACGGTCGTGACCCCCAGAAGGTCGCAGTCCGGCTGCGCCAGCAGGTAGGCCAGACACACGGCGTCGTCGATGTCCGAGCCGATGTCGGTGTCGAGCAGCAGCTTGGTCATGATCAGCGTGAACCTGCGGTGGTTATCGGGGCTATGACCCCGGCAACCACCGCAAGTTCGGGTGTCGGCCCGACTCAGCCCGCCAGCAGCTCGGCAGTGGCGGTGTCGATCTGGCGGTTGTCGTCGTCGACGTGGACGATGCGGGACTCGTAGTGCTCGAGCTCGGCGGGTTCGTAGTCGGCGTAGGTCAGCACGATGATGCGGTCGCCCGGGGAGACCAGGCGGGCGGCGGCGCCGTTGAGGCACATGTCGCCCGAGCCGAGCCGGCCACAGATGGCGTAGGTCTCGAAGCGGGCGCCGTTGTCGATGTCGAGGACCGCCACCTGCTCGTGCTCCAGGATGTCGGCGGCCTCGAGCAGGTCGGGGTCGACGGTGATCGAGCCCACGTAGTGCAGCTGGGCGTCGGTGACGACGGCCCGGTGGATCTTCGACTTGAGCATGCGCCGGCGCACGGCGGTCAACCTCCCTGGGTGGGCGCCGCCGGAGCGGTCACCCCCACGTTGTCGATGAGCCTCGCTCGACCGAAGCGAACGG
>DASQUY010000147.1:0-2129 GCA_035641055.1 Acidimicrobiales bacterium
TACGGGCGCCTCGGGGGCCGGTGCCTCGGCCGCCGACTCGCTCTCCGCCGGCGCGGCCGGCGCTTCCGCCGCTTCCGCCGGCGCCTCCCCGGCGGGCGCGTCACCGACACGGGCCAGCACCGCGCCGACCTCCACGGTGTCCCCCTCGGGCACCAGGATCTCCGAGAGCACCCCGCCGACGGGGGACGGCACCTCGGAGTCCACCTTGTCGGTCGACACCTCGAACAGCGGCTCGTCCTCGGCCACCTGCTAGCCGACCTGCTTGAACCATTTGGTGATCGTGCCCTCGGTGACCGTCTCACCGAGCTGCGGCATCTGGATGTCGGCCATCGGGCCCGGTTCCTTTCGCGACTGTCAAAACGCAAACGATCAGTGGAGGCGGCGCCCCGTCATGTCGAGCAGCGTGTCGCCGAACGCCTCGGACAGCGTGGGGTGCGGCTGGATGAACTGGGCCGCCTCGTCGACCGTCGCCTCCCAGTTCACCGCCAGATAGCCCTGACCGAGCTGCTCGGTCACCCACGGCCCCACCATGTGGACCCCCAGGATCTGGCCCGCCCGGCCGTCCGGCCCCTTGGCGGCGATGATCTTCACCAGCCCCTCCTGGTCGCCGATGATCTTGGCCCGGCTGTTGGCGCTGTAGCGGTGCTTCGAGGCCACGACGTCGTAGCCGGCCTCCCGGGCCGACTCCTCGGAGTGGCCGGCGAAGGCGACCTCGGGCTGGCAGTAGATGCCCCAAGGCACCCGGCCGTAGTCCACCGGGGTGGCCGGCTCACCGAGGATGCCGGTGATGGCGACGATGGCCTCGGCATAGCCGACGTGCGCCAGCTGCGGCGTGTCGATGCAGTCGCCCACCGCCCACACACCCTGCTCGCCCGTGCGGCACAGCTCGTCGACCACCACGAACCCGGCGTCGTCTATCTGCACGCCGGTGCCGTCGAGGCCCAGGTCGGCGGTAGCGGGCTTGCGGCCGACTGACACCACCACCACGTCGGCCTTCACCGGGTCGCCGTCCTCGACCTGCACGAGCGTGCCGCCGCCGTCGGCCGGCTCGTGCCCGGTGACCTTGACGCCGGTACGCACGTCGATACCCCGCTTGCGGAACGAGCGCTCGACCACCTGAGCGGCGTCCTTGTCGACCCCGGGCAGGATCTTGGGGAGCAGCTCGAGCACCGTGACCTGGCTGCCCATGTCGGACAGCATCGAGGCGAACTCACAGCCGATGGCGCCGCCGCCGATGATCACGGCGGTGCCGGGCACCTCGGGGATCGACAACACCTCGTCGGACGTCATCACGATGCTGCCGTCGATGTCGAAGCCGGGGATCGTGCGGACCTCGGAGCCGGCGGCGATGATCACCGCGTCGCCGGTCACCTCGATGTCCCCCGCGCCCACGGCCGCTCGGGCCGGATCTGCCGACTCCCCGCCGGAGATGCTTACCCGCCGCCCGGCGTGCAGCCGGCCGTGGCCGTCGTAGATCGTGACCTTGCGGCCCCGCAGCAGGGTGCTCACACCGCCCACCAGCTCGTCGACGACCGCCTGCTTGCGCCGCATCGTCTGGGACCAATCCACCTCCGCCGGGCCGGGGTTGATGCCGAACGAAGTCGCCTCCTGAACCGTCCGGTAGACGTGAGCCGTCTCGAGCAGCTCCTTGGCGGGTATGCACCCGACGTTCAGGCAGGTGCCCCCGATCCAGCGCTTCTCGACGAGCGCCATGTTGAGCCCAGCGCTGGCCCCGTAGAGCGCGGCCGCGTAGCCGCCGGGGCCGCCGCCGATGACGACGACGTCGAAGTGCTCGGCCGTGGTGACCACCTCCCAGGGGGTCGGACGGGGGCTACCGCCGCGACTCTACCGGTCGGATCCGAGCCCTCGGACGGGCGGCGTCACCGCGGGTGGGTCACAGGACGAGCGCCACCTGGACCGCGAACGCCACCAGGATGGCGAGGCCGCACAGCAGGGCCGCGAGGATGAGGCGCCGGGTGCTCATGGTCCGCGGCAGAGGCTAATGGGATACGGTGCCTAGCCCATGGCGCCGGCCCCACTCGCCTCCTACGCGCCCCGGCTGCAGGAATCGCTGGCCGAGCTCGGGGCTGGCTACGGGGTTCCCGGCGCCGCGTGCGGGGTGCTCTCCG
>DASQUY010000148.1:0-3449 GCA_035641055.1 Acidimicrobiales bacterium
CCGCGCCTCGAGGTCGGAGCCCTTTCGCACACGCCCCAGGACAGCACATCGCGGCCGCCCGAGGCTCGGGAGCCGGTGTGAGCCAACTGTTCGTGTGGGGTTCACCCCGGCGTCGGGCCGCTGTGGCAGGCGGTCACCGGCCGAGCGTTACCGTCGGCGTGGACGTGCGATCGGCCACTGCGGAGGGCGAGATGCGGACTCGACGGTTCCACGGGGCACTGGCGGCGGCGGTGATCGCCGTCGGCGTGATCGCCGTAGCCTTCCCGGGGATGAGCGGGGCGACACCGGATCCGGGCCGCCCGCCCGCCGTGGTCCGCTTCGCCACGTTCAACGCCTCCCTCAACCGCGGTGCCGACGGCCAGTTGGTGAGCGACCTGTCGACCCCCGACGATCCCCAGGCGGCGGCCGTCGCCGAGATCATCCAGCGGACCCGGCCCGATGTGCTGCTGATCAACGAGTTCGACTTCGTGGACGGCGGCGTCGCCGCCGACCTCTTCCAGGACAACTACCTGTCCGTGCCGCACAACGGCGCCGAGCCGATCAGCTACCCGTACCGGTTCGTCGCCCCGTCCAACACCGGCATCCCCTCCGGCTTCGACCTCAACAACGACGGCTCGGTCGGCGGCCCCGACGACGCTTTCGGCTTCGGCGACTTCCCCGGCCAGTTCGGCATGGCGGTCTTCTCCCGGCACCCGATCGCGCTCGACGATGTGCGCACCTTCCAGACGTTCCGGTGGGCCGACATGCCCGGGGCGCTTCTGCCCGACGACCCCGCCACACAAGAGTCGACCGACTGGTTCACGCCCGAGGAGCTGGAGGTCGTGCGCCTGTCGTCGAAGTCGCACTGGGACCTCCCGATCGAGATCGGCGGGAGCGTCGTCCATCTCCTAGCCAGCCACCCCACGCCACCGGTATTCGACGGGCCGGAGGATCGCAACGGGCGCCGCAACCACGACGAGATCCGGTTCTGGGCCGACTACGTCACGCCGGGGGCGGCGGGGTACATCCACGACGACCAGGGTCGGCGAGGCGGGCTGCGGCCCGGCGCCTCGTTCGTCATCGCCGGCGACCTCAACGCCGACCCGCTCGACGGCGACAGCGTGCCGGGCGCCGCCCAGCAGGTGCTCGACCTGCCCCGGGTCGTCACCGACGTGACGCCCGAGAGCGACGGTGCCGTCGAGGCGTCGGAGCGGCAGGGCGGCACCAACGTGGATCACCGGGGCGACCCCCGGTTCGACACGGCCGACTTCGCCGACACGGAGCCCGGCAACCTGCGGGTCGACTACGTCCTCCCGTCACGGCCGCTACGCATCCTCGACGCCGCCGTCTTCTGGCCCCGTGCCGACGACCCGCTGTTCCGGCTGGTGGGTGACTTCCCGTTCCCCAGCTCAGACCACCGGCTGGTCTGGGTCGACGTCGCCGTCCCCGCCGGCCGCTGCTAGCCGGCGCCGGTCAGCGCTGGGGATCCCGGAACTTCTCGAACTCCCACCACTCCTCGGCGTCGTAGGGGGCGTCGCCCCACCACTCCCGCAGCCTCCGGCCCACCGCCGCCTCGTCGCCGTGCGGGGAGGGCCGGTAGTACACCCGCCGCTCGCCGGCGCCGGTCTCGCCGGCGATCTCGGGCGGGCGGTACTCCTGCGGCACGAAGCCTGAGGGATCGTTGTGGGGGTAGCGGTAGTTGCCGCCCTCCTTCAGCTTGTTGCGCTGATACGGGTGGATGCTCCGCAGGTCGACGGGCACCGCGCCCTCGGGGCGGTTCCGCACGTCGTGGGAGGCCCGGGCCAGCCCGGCCATGGCGGTGTTCGACTTCGGGGCGGTCGCCAGGTAGATGACGGCGTGGGCGAGGTTGAGCCCCGCCTCGGGCAGGCCGACGAACTCGACGGCCCGGGCGGCGGCGTCGGCCACCACGAGCCCCATCGAGTCGGCCATGCCGACATCCTCGGACGCCAGGATGACGAGCCGGCGGGCGATGAACCGGGCGTCCTCGCCGGCCTCGAGCATGCGGGCCAGCCAGTAGAGGCCGGCGTCGGGATCCGAGCCGCGGATCGACTTGATGAACGCGGAAATGACGTCGTAGTGCTCGTCCTCGCCGTAGCGGAGGACCCGCGCCTGCCGCGCCCGCTCGACGTCGTCGAGGGCGACCTCGTCGCGCTCCTCCGAACGGGCCAGGGCCAGCGCCACCTCCAGGGTGTTGAGGGCGGCGCGGGCGTCGCCGTCGGCCAGGTCGATCAGGTGGGCCTGGGCGTCCGGGGCGGCGGACGCCGCCTCGGTGTCGAGCGCCCGCTCGACCACGACCGTCAGGTCGGCCTCCGACAGCGGCTGGAGCCGAAACACCGTCGAGCGGCTGATGAGCGGGGCATTGACCTCGAAGAACGGGTTCTCGGTCGTGGCGCCGATGAGCGTCAGGATGCCGGACTCGACCGCCGGCAGGAGGGCGTCCTGCTGGCTCTTGTTGAAGCGGTGCACCTCGTCGAGGAAGAGGATGGTCCCGTGCCCCTGCTCGGCCAGCCGGCGGCGGGCGGCCTGGATGACCTCGCGCACGTCCTTCACGCCGGCGGTGACCGCCGACAGGGCCACGAACTCGCGGTCGGTCTGGGCGGCCACGACGCTCGCCAGCGTGGTCTTGCCTGTTCCCGGAGGCCCCCACAGGATGACCGACGACAGCCGGTCGGCCTCGATGAGGGCGCGCAGCGGGGCGCCGGGGCCGAGCAGGTGGGGCTGCCCGACGATCTCGTCCAGCGTGCGGGGCCGCAGCCGGGCGGCGAGCGGCGCCTGCTCGGCCAGCCGCTCCTGCAGCACCGTCTCGAACAGGTCGCCGGGCGGATCCGCCCCGGAAGCTTTGCGTGGCGGCACCCCCGGCAGGGTACCGGGGCTGTACCGGGCGACCTCGGGTGTCAGGGCCGGAACGCCGCGATCACGTCGGCGAACCGGCCGACGGCATTGGGCGTGGCGACGTCGGGGAGGCTCACGATCGCCGTCTGCACGCCGGCCTCGGCGAGCAGCCGGTAGCGTCCGACGTGGTCACCGACGGTCGGGGCGTCGGCGGTCGACAGGTGGGTGACCGTGATGTCGGACGGGTCGCGCTCCTCGGTGGCGCAGTGGTCGTGCAGCACCTCGAGCTTGTGGCGCACGGTGGCGGCGTCGCCCATCAGGTTGCACATGTCGGCGTGGCGGGCGACCAGGCGCAGGGTGCGCCGCTCGCCGGAGCCGCCCACCAGGATGGGGATGCGCTCCTGGAGCGGACGCGGGTAGCACACGGCCTCGGCCACCTCGATCGTGCGCCCCGAGAAGGCCGGCGCACCCTTGCCCCACATGAGCGGCAGCAGCTCGAGCGCGTCCTCGAGCAGCTCGTAGCGCCGGGCGAGAGGCGGGAACCCCCAGCCGTAGACCGTGTGCTCGCGCTCGAACCAAGCGGCGCCCATGCCGCACATCGCTCGACCGCCGGAGAG
>DASQUY010000149.1:0-3386 GCA_035641055.1 Acidimicrobiales bacterium
AACACCGTCCCCACGGCGGCGATCACCATGTAGGTCCGGAACGTCACCGGCGACAGCCCCGCCCCCGGCTCGTAGGCGGAGAGGATCGCCGGGAACTCGCCCCAGAACCCGGCCAGCCCGGGCAGCCCCAGCGACGCCATCGCCGTGAAGCCGAGGATCCAGCCCAGGCGCGGCGCCTTCAGCAGGATCCCGCCGAGCCGACGGATCTCCATCGTGTGGTAGCGCTCCTTCACCGATCCCGCCAGGAAGAACAGCATCCCGGTGATGAGCCCGTGGGCGACCATGCCCATCACGGCGGCGTTGAGCCCGAAGTCGGTGAGCGTCGAGATCCCCAGCATGGTGAAGCCCATGTGCGCCACCGACGAGAAGGCGATGAGCCGCTTCATGTCAGTCTGCGCCAGGCACGCCAGGGCGCCGTAGATGATCCCCACCACCGCCAGCGCCCCGATGTACGGCGCCCACTCGACCGCGGCCTCGGGCAGGATCGGCAGCGCCACCCGCACGAACCCGTAGGTCCCGAGCTTCAGCAGGATGGCGGCCAGGATCACCGAGCCCACGGTCGGCGCCTCCGTGTGGGCGTCGGGCAGCCATGTGTGGAACGGGAACATCGGCACCTTGATGCCGAAGCCCATGAACATGCCGCCGAAGATGAGCACCTGCGTCGCCAGCGGAACGGCCGAGATGCCGGCGCCCACGGGGTCGGCGATGCGATCCGCCAGCTCGCGCATGACGAACGTCTCGCCCCCGGCCACGAAGAACAGCGCCAGGAAGCTCACGATCATCAGCGCCGAGCCGAACAGCGTGAACAGGAAGAACTTGATCGCCGCGTACTGGCGCTCCTCGCCGCCCCACACGCCGATGAGGAAGTACATCGGCAGCAGGACGAGCTCGAAGAAGACGAAGAACAGGATGAGGTCCTGCGCCACGAACGTGCCCAGCATGCCGGTGTGCAGCACCAGCAGCAGGATCAGGAACGCCTTGGGGTTGCGCGGCTCGGGGAAGTGGTTCCACGAGTAGATGACGCACAGCGGCACGATCAGCAGCGTCAGCGCCACCAGCGGCACCGACAGCCCGTCGATCCCCAGGACGTAACGCGAGCTGATGACGTCGATCCACCGGTGGTCGACCACGAACTGCAGCCGCTCGGTCTGGTCGTAGTCGAAGTCCGCCAGCACGGCGACGCCGACGCCGGCGGCGGCCACCGAGAACACCAGCGCCAGCCACTTGTGCGCCCGCTCCTCGGCCCGGGGCACGAGCAGCATCAGCAGCGCCCCCGCCGCCGGCAGGAACACCATGAGGGTCAGGCCCCAGTCGGTCAGGAACTCGTTGTTCATGGATTCAACCCTCGAGCATCAACGGACAGGTGACGGTTGTCGGGGCTTGCGTCTGCGTGCTGCTGGGAGGCCTCGCTGTAGAGCTGCTGGCAAAGTGCAGATTCCGTACTGTTCTGTGCCCACTTGCGTTCCATCCGCTCGGCCTCTAGACGAAGACGATGAAGGCGCCGGCGAACAGGGCGGCCGCCCCGAACAGCAGCGCGCCGTACTGCTGCACCTTGCCGGACGTGAGCCGCCGGAAGGCCTGGCCGCCGCTGCGGGCGGCGGTGGCGGAACCGAGGGCCGCCCCGTCCACGACCTCCTGGTCGACGTGCTCGTAGACCCAGCGCCCTGCGGCCGTGGCGAAGTGGCCGGCGCCGTTGACCACCCCGTCGATGACGTTCTGGTTGACCCAGTTGACGCCCCGGGCCACCGGGCCCTTGACCCCCTCGGCGATGACGCCGCTGTAGATGTGGTCGAAGTAGTACTTGTTGACCAGCGTCGTGTAGCCGGTGCCGGCCCACGCGTTGCGGGTGGTGATGCCGTGCGGCCCGGCGCCGCGCCAGTACCAGGCGTAGGCCAGCGAGATGCCGGCGAGCGCGATGAGCGTGCTGCCGATGGCGATCGTCCAGGAGAACTCGGGGTGGCTGAAGCTCGGCAAGATGCTCGGGAAGTACTCGCCCACCGGCTCGTAGTAGTGCTCGAACCGCAGCTCAACGGTGTCGGAGGCGAACGTCGAGGGCACGTTGGCGACGCCGGCGACCACGCCGAGCCCAGCCAGGATCCACAGCGGCACCGTGATCCGGGGGCGCGACTCGTGGGGCTGCCCGTGCCCCCGGAACTCACCGAAGAACGTCAGGTACACGCAGCGGGTCATGTAGGCCGCGGTCATGAGCGCCCCGACGATGCCGACGACCATGAAGGCCGTGTAGTTGCCCTCGCCGCCGAGCTGGGACGCGCCCGCCAGGATCTCGTCCTTCGACCAGAAGCCGGCGAAGGGGAAGACGCCGATGAGCGCGGCCGTGGCGATCAGGAAGGTCGTGTAGGTCTGGGGCATCCATCGGCGGAGCCCGCCCATCTCGCGCATGTCGAAGCTGTGCACCGCGTGGCTGGCCGATCCCGAGCCGAGGAACAGGCAGGCCTTGAAGAAGGCATGGGTGAAGAGGTGGAACAGCGCCGCGGTCCAGGCCCCGACGCCGAGCGCCATGACCATGTAGCCGAGCTGGGACACCGTGGAGTAGGCGAGCACCCGCTTGATGTCGTACTGCACGAACGCCAACCCGGCCCCGCCCAGGACGGTGACGCCGCCGACCAGCGCCAGCAGGTTGAAGCTCGAGACGCCGATCGACAGGCCCTCGAAGAACACGCCGTAGAGCCGGGACACCATGAAGATGCCGGCCACCACCATCGTGGCGGCGTGGATGAGGGCGGACACGGGCGTGGGGCCGGCCATGGCGTCGGGCAGCCAGGTGTGCAGGATGAACTGGCCCGACTTGGACATGACGGCGGCGACGAGCGAGCACGACGCCACCACCAGCGCCAGGTGGCTGATGTCGCCGGAGAGGGCCTGGCTGTTGATCTCGAGGATGTCGAAGGTCTGGCCGGCGGCGAAGTAGAGGACGATCACGCCGACGACCAGCCCGATGTCGCCGACCCGGTTGGTGATGAACGCCTTGAGGGCGGCGTCGCTGTTGGGCCTCTCCTCCCACCAGTGGCCGATGAGCACGAACGAGCAAAGGCCCACCAGCTCCCACATCACGATGAGCTGCAGCGTGTTGCTGGTGATCACCAGGCCGAGCATCGACGCCGTGAACAGCGACAGGAAGGCGAAGAAGTGCGTGTAGCGGCGGTCCCCGGCCACGTAGTCGGTGGAGTAGACGTGCACCAGCAGCGACACCAGCGTGACGACGAACAGCATCATCACCGCCGGCCCGTCGATCAGGGTGCCGACCTTGATCTCGGTGCCGCCGTTCTGGAACCACGTCCAGCTCTTGGTGACTGGCTCGACCTCGAAGTGGTGCCCGGCCTCTTCCTCAGCCTCTTCTTCTCCTGAGGCGGGAAGCGCGACTTCAC
>DASQUY010000150.1:0-2257 GCA_035641055.1 Acidimicrobiales bacterium
GCTGGGGGTCCCGGGCGGGACTGATGGCCGCGCACGAGCTGGGGGTGCCGTGGGAGCGGTTGGTGTTGGTGGCGGCCCCGGACGACCGGCGGGGGTGGGCGACGGTGGCGTCGGTGGTGGTCGATGCGTTCGACGTGGTGGTGGTGGTCCATCCCGGCGTCGGGGCGACGGGCACCACCGCCCGGCGGTTGGCGGCCCGGGCCCGGGAGCGGGGGACGGTGGTGATCGTGGTAGAGGGCCCCGATCAGCGGCTCTCGGGTCACCTGGCGCCCGAGGTGGCGCTGCGTGTGGTCGACGGTCGCTGGGAGGGCGTGGGCCGGGGACACGGCCGGCTCCGGGCCCGGCGGGTGGTGGTGGAGGCGAGCGGGCGCGGCCGCCTGGTCCGGCCACGGCGGGCGACCCTGTGGCTGCCGGCCCCCGACGGCGGCGTGCGGCTGGCAGACGAGACGCCGCCCGCGACTTTTGGTGACGGACCAGTGAGCCCGGTGCTCGGGGAGGCGGGCTGACGTGCCACGCGGGGTGCGCACCCTGGTGGTGGGGGTGCCGGAGTGGCCGGTGGTAGCCGCCGGCGCTCGCCCCGCCGAGGCAACGGTGGTCGTGGAGGGAAACCAGGTGGTGGCCGTGTCGGTCGCGGCCCGGGCCGAGGGCGTGCGGCCGGGGCTGCGGCGCCGCGAGGCCCAGGCCCGCTGCCCCGAGGTCGCCGTGGTGCCGGCCGACCCCGGCCGCGACGTGCGCGAGTTCGAGCCGGTGGTGGCGGCGGTGGCCGAGCTGTGCCCGCAGCTCGAGGCGATCCGGCCGGGGTGGTGCGCCATCCCGACCCGGGGCCCCTCCCGGTACTTCGGCGGCGACACCGCCCTGGCCCGGCGGGTGCAAGCGGCGGCGCAGGCCGCGGTCGGGCCGCGGGGAGCGGTCCGGGCGGGCGTGGCCGACGGCCGGTTCGCCGCCGAGCTGGCCGCCCTCGGCGCCGGCGACGGCGACACCCCCACAACTCATTCTGGTTGTAGCTATGCGGCTTATAACCGCACAGCTACAACCAGTTCGTCCTCCGGGGGCGGGGCGGCGCCGGTCGTGGTGCCCGCCGGGGACAGCCCGGCGTGGCTGGCGCCGTTGCCGGTCGGGCTGCTGGGCCGGGCCGACGGCGCGGTCCCGGCCGACCTGGTCGACCTGTTCTCCCGGTTGGGGCTGCGCACCCTGGGGGCGCTGGCCGCGCTCCCCCGGAAGGAGGTGGTGGCCCGGTTCGGCCCCCCGGGCGTCACCGCCCACCGCTTGGCGTCGGGAGAGGACGAGCGTCCCTTCCGGCGGGCACCTCCCCCGGCCGACCTGGCGGTGGAGGAGACGTTCGACCCCGCGGTGGAGCGGCTAGACACGGCGGCGTTCGCCGCCCGGTCGCTGGCGGACGAGCTCCAGCGGCGGCTGCGGGAGCGGGGCGAGGCGTGCACGCGCCTGCTGGTGGTCGCCGAGACCGAGCACGGCGAACGCCTGGAGCGGCGCTGGCGCCACGACCCCTCGTCGACCGCCCGGGCCGTCGCCGACCGGGTCCGCTGGCAGCTCGAGGGGTGGCTCCAGGGGTCGACGGCCGGCCAGGCCAGGCCCACCGCCGGCATCGCCCGCCTGCGGCTGGTGCCCGACGAGGTGGTGGCCGCCACCGGCACCCAGCTCCGCCTCTGGGGCCAGGGCACGGTCGCCCCCGACCGGGTCGACCGGGCGGTGGCCCGGCTCGTCGGGCTGCTGGGCCCCGAGGCGGTCACGGTGCCCGAGTGGCGGGGCGGCCGCCACGCCGGCGAGCAGGTGGCGACCGTGCCCACCGCCGCCGTCGACCTCACCGGAGAGCGCACCGGCGCCGCCCCTCCCCCGGCCACCCGCGACCCGGATCGGCCGCCGTGGCCCGGCCGGCTGCCCGCGCCCTCGCCCACCGTCGTGTTCGACGACACCCAACGGCCACCGGCGGAGGTGATCGACGAGGCCGGCACGCCGGTGCGGGTCGACGGCCGGGCCCTGCTCCCGGCCCCGCCGGCCGGGCTGCGGGTCGCGGGGGGACGGCGGCAGCGGATCACGGCATGGGCGGGGCCGTGGCCCGTCGTCGAGCGCTGGTGGGAGCCGACCGCCCGGCGCCGTCAGGCCCGCTTCCAGGTCGTCACCGACGACGGCTCCGCCTACCTGCTGGTGCTGGAGGGCGGCCGGTGGGCGGTGGCCGCCGCCTACGACTGAGGGCCGGTCATGGGCTGGTCGAACCCGCAGATCCCGTGGTCAGAGCTCG
>DASQUY010000151.1:0-3190 GCA_035641055.1 Acidimicrobiales bacterium
CCCGCTCCCGCGCACCTTTGCGATGCCGGGCCAGGTCCGCCGCGTGCGCAGCGATCTTGTAGGCGATCACGCCCTGCTTCACGTCGTCGCGGTCGGGCAGGCCGAGGTGCTCCTTGGGCGTGACGTAGCAGAGCATGGCCGTGCCGTGCATGCCGATGACGGCCGCCCCGATGGCCGAGGTGATGTGGTCGTAGGCGGGGGCGATGTCGGTGGTGAGCGGGCCCAGTGTGTAGAAGGGCGCCTCGTGGCACAGCTCTATCTGGAGCTCGACGTTCTCCTTGATCTTGTGCATCGGCACGTGGCCCGGCCCCTCGATCATCACCTGCACGTCGTGGGCCCACGCCTTCTCGGTCAGCTCGCCCAGGGTCGCCAGCTCGGCGAGCTGGGCCTCGTCGTTGGCATCGGCGATCGACCCGGGACGCAACCCGTCGCCCAGCGAGAACGCCACGTCGTAGGCGGCGAAGATCTCGCACAGCTCGTCGAAGTGTGTGTAGAGGAAGCTCTCCCGGTGGTGCGCCAGGCACCAGGCCGCCATGATCGACCCACCCCGGCTCACGATGCCGGTCACCCGGTCGACGGTGAGCGGCACATAGCGCAACAGCACGCCGGCGTGGATGGTCATGTAGTCCACACCCTGCTCGGCCTGCTCGATCACCGTGTCGCGGAAGACCTCCCAGGTGAGCTCCTCGGGGGTGCCGTCCACCTTCTCCAGCGCCTGGTAGATGGGCACCGTGCCGATCGGGACCGGGCTGTTGCGGATGATCCACTCCCGGGTGGTGTGGATGTCGCGCCCCGTCGACAGGTCCATCACCGTGTCCGTGCCCCAGCGGGTGGCCCACGTGAGCTTGTCGACCTCCTCGGCCGCGGACGAGGTGACGGCCGAGGTGCCGATGTTGGCGTTGATCTTGGTGAGGAAGCGCGAACCGATGATCATCGGCTCCGATTCCGGGTGGTTGACGTTGGCGGGGAGGATGGCGCGACCTCGGGCCACCTCGTCGCGCACGAAGGTGGGGTCCATCTGCTCGCGGACGGCCACGAACTCCATCTCGGGCGTGACCTCGCCCCGGCGGGCGTAGTGCATCTGGGTGACCGTGCGCCCCGGAGCCGCCCGCAGACGCGGGCGCGCAGCGCCCTCGCCCGGGAACGGCTCGGCCCCGGACCGGCCGGCCCGCGCCGAGGCCCGGCCGTCGTCGCGCAGGGTCGATCCACGACCGGCGTAGTGCTCGACGTCCCCCCGCTCGTGGATCCAACCCTGCCGGTGCGGGAGGAGGCCGGTGTGGGGGTCACTGCCCGGCCCGCTGGTGTCGTAGCGGCGGAGGGGCTCGTTGGGTGGGTCGAGCTCGACCTCGCAGAACGGCACGCGCACGTCGTCGCGGCTTCCTGCCACGTAGGTCTTGCGGCGGATGCCCATGCAGCATCACTCCCTTCGCCGGCATTACCCGGATCAGGTTCGGCGGTCGGCGCCGGTTGCGCCCTCTCAGCCCGGTCACCCGAGCTCCCGCGGTCGGTTGTCCTCGCCCACCGTAGCGAACCTGCGGCGATCATCGGCCTCTGGCCCCCGATAAATCGCCCGAACCCGCGGGTGGCGGAGGGGCAAGAATGGGGTGTGACCCCGTTCGCCAAGCAGCTGGAGCTGCGCGCCGATCCCGACGGATCGGGCCCCGCCCGGTACCGCGCCGACGTCGACTCCCGGTGGAACTGCCCGATCGTCCCCCAGGGCGGCCTGATGGCGGCGCTCGCCGCCCGGGCCATGGCGCTGGCGCTCGATGGTCCCGCCCTGCGGCTGCGGTCGCTCACCACCGTGTTCGCCGACTGGGTGCCGGCCGGTCCGGTGACCGTCGACGTGGCGGTGCTGCACCGGGGCCGCTCGATGTCCCAGGCCCAGGCGACGCTGCGATCCCCGGGCGCCGACGCCGGGCACGTGAGCCTGGCCACCTTCGGGCAGCCCCGACCGGGCTTCGAGTTCACCGACCTGCGGATGCCCGACGTCGCTCCACCCGAGGACTGCCCGTCGTTCCGCGACCCGCCGCCCCCCGACGCCGGGGACTTCGAGCGGCGGACGCCGTTCGCCTTCTGGGAGAACGTCGAGGGCCGGCCGGCCTTCGGCCACGCCCCGTGGGAGGACTACGTGCCGGTCAGCTCCGAGTGCGCGAGCTGGTACCGCTTCGACGATCCGCCGCTGCGGGCGGACGGCACGCTCGACCCCTTCGCGGTGGTCGCTCTGTGCGACCTCATGCCGTCGTCGGTGGGCGAGCGGATGGGCCCCGGCCAGCCCGAGTGGTACCCGCCGAGCGCCGACCTGACCGTGCACCTCCTCGGTGAGGCCCGGTCGGAGTGGCTGCTGGCGCACCTGCGAGCCCGCCGGGCCGGCGACGGCTATGTGTCGGTCGAGTCGGCGATGTGGGACCAGCCGGGCGGGCTGGTGGCCCACGCCACCCAGGTCATGTTCCTCACCTTCCCCGACGGCCCGCCGACGCCCGAGCAGAGGGTGCCCCTCGACCAGCGACAGTCCTGAGCGAACTTGCGGTGGTTATGGGTGCTATGACCCCGATAACCACCGCAAGTTCGGGTGGGTGGCATGCTGGGCGGAATGGCGGAGCTGACGCTGGGGAGCCTCAATCTCCACATGGGCCGCGGCCACGGGGGCCACGCCGCGCCGTTCTACGACGTGGTTGCCGCCTGCAAGGAGGTCGACACTGACGTCCTGGTGCTGCAGGAGGCGTGGGTGCCGGACGGCGAGGACGGCCACGTGCTCACCCTCGCGGCTGCCCTCGGCTACGACGTCGCTGCCACGTTCGCCGTAGCTCGGGCGACCTGCCACGACCGGGTGCGGCTGGTGGCCCGGGAGGGCGACGCCGGCGACGGCGACTGGCAGACGGCCGTCCTGTCGCGCCTGCCTGTCGTGGACGCCCGCACCGTCCCGCTGGTGCCGCAGCTCCGGCGCGACCCGGGGCGCCGGGCGGTGCTCACGGTGGCGGTCGACGCCGGCGGCCGAGCGTTCACCGTGTGTGCCACGCACCTGCCGGTGCTCAAGGACCCGGTGTGGCGGCAGGCCGCGTCGCTGCGGGCGGCGCTCCCTGGCGCCGAGGGGCCGGCCGCCCTCGCCGGCGACATGAACATGTGGGGCTGGTGCGTCGACCGGCTGGTCGGCGGTCGTGGTTGGGGCCGGGGGCCCGGCCCGGGCTGGCGG
>DASQUY010000152.1:0-11914 GCA_035641055.1 Acidimicrobiales bacterium
CATGGAGATCATGCCCTTCGACCAGCACGGTTCCGTCGCGTTGCCCGTCGCCTGCCGGCCGCCCCGACCATCCGATGCCCGGCACCTGTGGCGGCTCGCCCGTGACTCGGCCCTCGAGGACAACAGCAGCTACGCCTACGCCCTCCTCTGCGCCCACTTCCCCGACACCTGCATCGTGGCGGTCGAGCGGCGAGCCCTGGCCGGCTTCGTCGTGGGCTACCGCCCGCCGCGCGCCCCGGACACCATGTTCGTGTGGCAGGTGGCCGTGGCGGGACCCGCCCGCGGCCGGGGCCTCGGGACTGACATGATCGTGCAGCTCCTCGACCGCGAGGAGCTGGCCGACGCGCGGTTCCTCGAGGCGACGGTCACCCCCTCCAACGACGCGTCGCACCGGCTGTTCCAGGCGGCGGCGCGGCGGCTCGGCGCGCCCTTCGACGTGCGGCCGTTCTTCGCCGCCGACCTGTTCGGCGAGGCCGGGCACGAGCCCGAGGACCTGTACCGGATCGGACCCTTCTCCCACCGCACCCCGCCAGGGCGCCGGTGACGACCCTGACCCCTACCACGAGGTAGCCATCTTGCTCACGATCACCAGGCTCGAATCCAACGTCCGCTCGTATTGCAGATCCTGGCCCCGGGTGTTCGATCGCGCCAAGGGTCATGTCCTCGTCGACGAGGACGGCCGGGAGTACATCGACTTCTTCGCCGGCGCCGGGGCCCTCAACTACGGCCACAACCACCCCGCCCTGCGCGAGGCCCTCCTCGACTACCTGGGTGACGACCGCATCGTCCACTCGCTCGACATGGCCACGAGCTCGAAGCGCGAGTTCCTCGAGCGGTTCGACGAGCTGATCCTGCGGCCCCGCAACCTCCGCTACAAGGTTCAGTTCCCCGGTCCCACCGGCACCAACGCCGTGGAGGCGGCCCTGAAGCTGGCGCGCAAGGTCACGGGGCGGGAGCGCGTCGTGGGCTTCACGAACGCCTTCCACGGCATGACGCTGGGTTCGCTGTCGGTGACCGGCAACTCCATGAAGCGCAGCGGCGCCGGGATCATGCTGAGCGCTGGCACCAACATGCCCTACGACGGGTTCTTGGGGGACGACCAGGACACGGTGGAGTACCTGGAGGCCTACCTGCAGGACGACGGGAGCGGCCTGGATCTCCCGGCGGCGGTGATCGTCGAGACCGTGCAGGCCGAGGGCGGCATCAACACCGCCAGCGGCGAGTGGCTCCAGCGCCTGGAAGCCCTGTGCCGCGAGCACGAGATCGTGTTCGTCGTCGACGACATCCAGGTCGGCTGCGGCCGCACGGGGCCGTTCTTCAGCTTCGAGGAGTTCGGGATCGAGCCGGACATCGTGTGCCTGTCGAAGTCGCTGAGCGGCTACGGCATCCCCTTCGCCGTGGTCCTGATGAAACCCGAGCTGGACGTCTGGGAGCCGGGCGAGCACAACGGCACGTTCCGCGGGCACAACCCCGCGTTCGTGACCGCCACCAAGACATTGGACACCTTCTGGAGCGACGACGCCCTCACGCGTGACGTGCAGCGCAAGGCGGCGTTGGTCGAGGGCGCGCTCACCGACACGATCGACCGCTACCCCGAGCTGGAGGGCGAACACCGGGGGCGGGGCCTCATCCAGGGGATCGCCTGTCGCCAGGGCGTGGCCGAGAAGGTCATGAGGCTGGCGTTCGATGCCGGGTTGGTGGTGGAGACGTCCGGGCCCGCCAGTGAGGTGGTGAAGCTGCTGCCGGCGCTCACCATGGACGACGACGCCCTTTCGACCGGGCTGTCCATCCTCGACGACGCCTGCGGCGAGGCGGTCGCCTCGTGATCGTGCGCCGCCTGGCGCAGATCGAGGGCACCGACGCTGAGGTCGACACGCCCAACTGGACGAGCCGGCGCCTGATCCTGGCCGGGGACGGCGTCGGCTTCTCTTTCCACGACACCGTCATCCGCGCCGGCACCGCCACCGAGATGTGGTACCGGCACCACGTGGAGTCCGTGTACTGCACCGAGGGCGTCGGCGAGATCGAGGACCGCGAGACCGGCGAGGTCTACGAGGTCGGGCCGGGGACCCTCTATCTCCTCGACGGCCACGAGCGTCACGAGCTACGGGCGCACACGGACCTGCGCATGATGTGCGTGTTCAACCCCCCGCTGACGGGGCGGGAGACCCACGACGAGCAGGGCACGTACCCGCTGCTCACCGCCGACTGAACGTCCGACTGGTCGAACTTGCGGTGGTTAAGGACGTCGTGGCGTCCCTAACCACCGCAAGTTCGGGTTGGGTGGACCCCGACCGGATCAGGCCTTCGTGGCGGCGAGGTAGTCGAAGCGGTCGATGTAGCTCAGCACGTCGCGGTCGGCGTGCTTGGCGGCCATCTCCTCGAGGCCGGCGGCCAGCTTGTCGTCGCTGAAGCTGGTCAGCACCGACATGTAGCAGCTCCGCACCATGTCGAAGTAGTGGTCCTTGGGGATCTTGTGCCGATACTCGAGGGTGTCGCGCTCCACGCCGAAGCCGGCGCTCCGCAGCTGCTCGACGAGCTCGTTCGGGTCGGCGTGCCAGCCCAGGCAGCGCTCGAGCGCCGCCTCGAACAGGGGGTACTCCACCCACGGCGGGACGTGCACGAGCAGCAGGACGCCGCCGGAGCTCAGCCGCTCGTGCAGGTTGGTGAACAGCTCGTCGCGCTCGTCGACGTGGTGGATCGTCTCCTTGATCAGCACCTTGTCGTAGGTGTCCGAGCGCCGCGAGAAGCTGAGGGCGTCGTCGCAGACCTGGTCGATGTGGGCGTCGGCCGGGATGCCGGCGAGCATCTCCGGGAAGGGGTCGACCCCGATGATCGGCCGGCGAAGGGGCACCTGCTGCAGTAGGTCCATGGAGTAGATGCCGGTGCCGCAGCCGAGATCGACGAGCACGTCGTCGGGTGCCAGTCGGAGCTTGTCGACCATCTTGGTCGTGAGCGTGCGCACGAAGTCCGGCGAGTACGTCAGCAGGGCGCTGTAGCTCGGCCCCAGCCGCCGGTAGTGCTTGTCGATGACCTGACTGTCGGACATGCGAGATCGACTACTCGACCTCGATGAAGATGCACTCTCCGGGGCACTCTTCGGCGGCCTCGATGACCGCCTCCTCCTGACCGTCGGGCACGTTCGCGAGCCCTTCGGCGCCGCCCGGATCCGAGAAGACCTTGTCGCTTTCCTTCACGTAGGCGAGGCCGTCGTCCAGCAGGGTGAACACGTCGGGGGCGATCTCCTCACAGAGGCCGTCACCGGTGCAGAGATCTTGGTCGATCCAGACCTTCATGCCCGCCAGACTAACCAACCCAGCGATTAACACGGCAAATTCGGGAGAAAAGGGAAAAAAGGGGAGGGTGTGGTGCGGCGAGGGCCGGTGTAGGGTCCCAGCCCTAGGGGCCAGTCAGGCTCCCGCCGAGGAGGTGGTCACGGTCGACGAGCAACGCCAGAAGGGGCAGCGCGACGACGTCCGGGCCCTGGAAGAAGAGGTGCTCGCCCTGCGGCGGCGCCTCCAGGACGCCCCCAAGCGGGTGCGCACGCTCGAGGAGCGACTCCTCGAGACCAAGGGCCAGCTCGCCCAGGCTGTCGCCCAGAACGAGAAGCTGACCTACACCCTGCGCGAGGCGCGCGAGCACATCGCCGCCCTGCGTGAGGAGGTCGACAAGCTCACCCAGCCGCCCGCCGCCTACGGCACGCTGCTGTCGCACAACGACGACGGCACCGTCGACGTGTTCTCGGGCGGCCGCAAGATGCGCGTCGCCGTCCACCCGGCCATCGACGAGAAGGAGCTCACGAGGGGCGGCGAGGTCGTGCTCAACGAGTCGCTCAACGTCGTCATGGCCCGCACGCCGGAGACCACCGGCGAGGTCGTCACCATCAAGGAGCTGCTCGACGAGGGCGCCCGGGCGATCATCGTGGGCCGCGCCGAGGAGGAGCGGGTGGCCGACCTGTCCGAGGCGCTGCGGGGCGACCCGCTCCGGGCCGGTGACTCGGTGCTCATGGATCCGCGCTCGGGCCTCCTGCTCGAACGGCTGCCCCGGCCCGAGGTCGAGGAGCTGGTCCTCGAGGAGGTGCCCGACATCTCGTACGAGGACATCGGCGGCCTCGACGAGCAGATCGAGCAGATCGCCGACGCCGTCGAGCTACCGTTCCTGCACCAGGAGCTGTTCGCCGAGCATCGGCTGCCGGCACCCAAGGGCATCCTGCTCTACGGTCCCCCCGGCTGCGGCAAGACCCTCATCGCCAAGGCGGTGGCCAACAGCCTGGCCACCAAGGTCGACACCCAGGCCGCCGACACCAAGGCCAAGAGCTACTTCCTCAACATCAAGGGTCCCGAGCTGCTCAACAAGTACGTCGGCGAGACCGAGCGCCAGATCCGCCTCGTGTTCCAGCGAGCGCGGGAGAAGTCCGAGGAAGGCTGGCCGGTCATCGTGTTCTTCGACGAGATGGATTCGATGTTCCGCACCCGCGGCAGTGGCATCAGCTCCGACGTCGAGTCGACCATCGTCCCCCAGCTCCTCGCCGAGATCGACGGGGTCGAGTCGCTCCGCAACGTCATCGTCATCGGCGCCTCCAACCGCGAGGACCTGATCGACCCGGCCATCCTGCGGCCGGGCCGCCTCGACGTGAAGATCAAGATCGAGCGGCCCAACGAGGTCGCGGCCTCGCAGATCTTCGCCCGCTACCTCACGACCGACCTGCCGATCGACGAGGACGAGGTGCGCGACCTGGGCGGGGGCGACGCCGCCAAGTGCGTGCAGGTCATGATCGAGCGCACGGTCGAGGAGATGTACCGCAACGACCCCCGGAACGAGTTCCTCGAGGTCACCTACCAGAACGGCGACAAGGAGACCATGTACTTCAAGGACTTCGCGTCCGGGGCCATGATCGAGAACGTCGTTCGTCGGGCCAAGAAGCTGGCGATCAAGCGACACCTGGCCGAAGGTCCCAAGGGCATCCGGCTGTCCGACCTGGTGGAGTCGATCCACCAGGAGTACAAGGAGCACGAGGACCTGCCCAACACCACCAACCCCGACGACTGGGCCAAGATCTCCGGGAAGAAGGGCGAGCGGATCGTCTACGTGCGCACCATCGTCAACAAGGACGACGGCAGCGCCGCCGGCGGCCGCAGCATCGAGCGGGTCGCCACGGGGCAATATCTCTAAGCCGAAACCCATGCTCGCCGGGGCGCGTCCCGTCGCCCCTCAACGGGGGTAACGTCCAGTACGTGGCGCTGCGCAAGATCCTCGGCACCGAGACCGAGTTCGGGATCATCGTGCGCGGCGCCGGCGAGTCCAACCCCATCGCCGCGTCGTCGGTGCTGATCAACGCCTACGTCCACGAGTTGGCCCGGGCGGATGCTGGCGCCCGCGACCGCCCCAAGGTGGGCTGGGACTTCGAGGACGAGCACCCCGACATCGACGCCCGGGGCTTCACCGCCGAGGGGTCGCTGGCCCCCGAGGTCGAAACCCACCTGGTCAACGCCGTGCTCACGAACGGCGCCCGCTACTACGTCGATCACGCCCACCCCGAGCTGTCGACTCCCGAGTGCGCCGATCCCCGCTCGGCGGTGGTGTACGACAAGGCCGCGGAGATCATCCTCGAGCGGTCGATGCGAGCGGCCCGCGACCTGCTCCCCGAGGGGCAGGAGATCGTCGTCTACAAGAACAACTCCGACCGCAAGGGCAACTCCTACGGCTGCCACGAGAACTACCTGATGGACCGTCAGGTGCCGTTCTCGCGCATCGTCACCCACGTCATGCCCCACTTCATCAGCCGGCAGGTGTTCACCGGGGCGGGCAAGGTCGGCACCGAGGTGACCGGGCTCACGTCCGACGACGTGCCCTTCCAGCTCACGCAGCGTGCCGACTTCTTCGAGGAGGAGGTCGGGCTCGAGACCACGCTCAAGCGGCCCATCGTCAACACGCGCGACGAGCCGCACGCCGACGCCCAGCGCTACCGCCGGCTGCACGTGATCGTGGGGGACGCCAACCTGTCCGAGGTCGCCACCTTCCTCAAGCTGGGGACCACGGCCCTGGTGCTGTCGATGATCGAGGACGACTTCCTGCCCCGTGACCTGAGCCTGGCCGCGCCCGTGCCGTCGCTGCGCCGGGTGTCCCACGACCTGTCGCTGCGCCAGGCGCTCGACCTCGCGGACGGCACGACGATGACCGCCGTGGAGATGCAGTGGGAGTACCTCGACCGGGCGAAGAAGTACGCCGAGGACCAGGGGCTCGACTGCCTGGGGCCACCCGAGGTCGGCGCCGAGGTGCTCCGCCGCTGGGAGGAGGTGCTCACCGGGCTGGAGACCGACCCGGCGTCGGTGGCGAGCCAGGTCGACTGGGTGGCCAAGCACCGGCTCATCGACGGCTACCGAGCCCGCCACGGCTTGAGCTGGGACGCCGCCCGCCTGGCCGCCATGGACCTGCAGTACCACGACCTGCGGCCCGACCGGGGCCTGGCGCGGCGGGTGGGCCTCGAGCGCCTCACCGGCGACGACGAGGTCGTGCGGGCCGTGAGCGAGCCGCCCCCCGAGACGCGGGCCTACTTCCGGGGCGTGTGCCTGCAACGCTGGGCACCCCAGATCGTGGCCGCCAACTGGGACTCGATGGTGTTCGACATCGGTGGCGACCCGCTGCGGCGGGTGCCCATGATGGACCCGACCCGTGGAACCGAAGCACACGTGGGTAAGTTGATGGCCGAGTGCAGCAGTGTCGCTGAGTTGTTGGACCGGCTGGGCCAATAGGCTGGGCCGCCAAGGAAGGTGCGGGGCACATGGCTGAACGAGAGCACAAGCGCAAGACCACCACCCCGACTCGCGAAGAAGAGGTCGTCGAGGAGACGCCGGCGCCCTCCGAACAGGGCGAGAAGATCAAGGCCGAGCTCGACGACCTGCTGGACGAGATCGACGAGGTCTTGGAGGTGAACTCCGAGGAGTTCGTCAAGGCCTATGTCCAGAAGGGCGGCCAGTAGCCGGTCCCCCACCGGCTTCCCCGTTCCTCGGGGAATACCACCCGAGGTCAGTGGTTTCACTGGCGCGAGCCCGAGGTCATGGGTTCCAGTTCCGGAACCGATTGCCTCGGCCCCGGTCCGGCGGAACCCATTGCCTCTGGCGCCGCCGGGTAGGCCGGCTCGGGGAGCTGTCGCCACCCGGTAGCCTCCGTCAGCAATGACCCTCCCGTTCTTCGGCGCCGGGGACGACCCCGGTCCCTCCTTCATTGACGTCCTCAAGCGCAGCGGGGGAGAGCCCCGCTGGGCGGACCTGCCCCGACAGATCACGCCGGCGGAGGTCGCCCACGGCACCACCGTCGTGGCCGTCCGCTTCGCCGACGGCGTGGTCATGTCCGGGGACCGGCGAGTGACCGCCGGCAACCTCATCAGCCACCGCACGGCGGAGAAGGTGCTGCCGGCCGACCGGCACTCGGGCGTGGCCATCGCCGGCGCCGCCGGTCCGGCGTTGGAGATGGTGAAGCTCTTCCAGCTTCAGCTGGAGCACTACGAGAAGGTCGAGGGCGCCGAGCTGTCGCTCGAGGGCAAGGCCAACCAGCTCGCCCAGATGGTCCGCGGCCACCTGCCCGCGGCGATGCAGGGCTTCGTGGTCGTGCCCCTCTTCGCCGGCTACGACACCACCCGGGGACGGGGGCGCCTGTTCGAGTACGACGTCACGGGCGGGCGCTACGAGGAGAGCGACTTCGCCGCCACCGGCTCGGGCAGCCTGCACGCCGGCACCGTGATCAAGGTCGGCTACACGCCGGACCTCGACCGGCAGACCGCCGTCGATCTGGCCATCAGCGCCCTGTTCCAGGCGGCCGACGAGGACTCGGCCACCGGGGGGCCCGACCTCGTGCGGGGCATCTACCCGGTGGTGGCGACCATCACGTCCGAGGGGTTCCGGCGGCTCGACGACGAGGAGGTGGCCGAGCGCTTCAAGGCGTTGCTCGAGCGCCTCTCCACCGTGCCCGGCACCACCGCCGCTCCGTCGCCGGCGATGGGTGGGGAGCAGCACGACGGGGGGACGGCGCCATGAGCATGCCGTTCTACGTCTCGCCCGAGCAGTGGATGAAGGACAAGGCCGACTTCGCCCGCAAGGGCATCGCCCGCGGCAAGGGCCTGGCGGCGATGGTCTACGACGACGGCATCCTGATCTGCGCCGAGAACTCGTCGGCGACGCTGCGCAAGATCAGCGAGATCTACGACCGCATCGCCTTCGCCGGGGCGGGTCGCTACAACGAGTACGACCGGTTGCGCATCGCGGGCGTGCGCCACGCCGACCTCAAGGGGTACTCGTTCAGTCGCGAGGACGTCGACGCCCAGAGCCTGGCCAACGCGTACGCCCAGATGCTGCACGACGTGTTCACCCACGAGGTCAAGCCCATGGAGGTGGACATCCTCGTGGCGGAGGCGGCGGGCGACCGCACCGGCGACCGCCTGTTCCACATCCTCTACGACGGCACCGTCGTCGACGAGGAGGGCGTGACGGTGCTCGGCGGCGACGCGGAGGCCATCGCCAACCGGCTCCGGCAGACCTATCGGCCGGGCTTGTCGCTCGAGGAGGCGCTCCGGGCGGCGGTCAGCGCCCTGGCCGGCGCAGACCGGACGTTGGCGCCGACCGAGCTGGAGGTGGCGGTGCTCGCCCGGGCCAACAGCGGGCGGACGTTCCAGCGCCTCACCCGCGACCAGGTGGCGGCCGCCCTGGTGTCCGGGGAGGCCGCAGGGGACGGTCAGGCGCCGGATGACGGTCAGGCGCCAGAGGAAGGCCAGGCGTCCGAAGGCTGATCAGCCGTCGTCGAGCCCGACGACGGCCCTGGCCAGCTCGAGGTCCTCGGCCGGCACCAGCAGCTCCACGGGACCGACGGGGTAGGGGCCGTCGACGTTGCCTCGCAGCTGCCAGACGATGCCCTCCGCGCCCAGGTGGGCGGCGAGGATGCGGGCCGCCATGGGGTCGGAGGTGGTCGTCAGGGGCACCATCGGGCCGAGAGTCACCTCATGAACGGTACCCCGCCCTCCGCCTCGTCGATGGCGGCGGTAGCGTGCGGTCGTGGAGCGACGCATCTTCGGGCTCGAGAACGAGTACGGCGTCACGTGCACGCTCCGCGGCCAGCGCCGGCTGAGCCCCGACGAGGTCGCCCGCTACCTGTTCCGCCGGGTGGTGTCGTGGGGTCGCTCCAGCAACGTCTTCCTGGCCAACGGGGCACGCCTCTATCTCGACGTGGGTAGCCATCCCGAGTACGCCACCCCCGAGTGCGACTCGATCCTCGACCTGGTTACGCACGACCGGGCCGGCGAGCGGATCCTCGAGCAGCTGCTGGTGTCCGCGGAGCAGCGGCTGCGCGAGGAGGGCATTCGCGGCGTCATCTACCTCTTCAAGAACAACACCGACTCGGCCGGCAACTCCTACGGGTGCCACGAGAACTACCTGACGTCCCGGCGCGACGACTTCAGCCACTACGCCGAGGTGCTCATCCCGTTCTTCGTCTCCCGCCAGATCTACGCCGGGGCCGGCAAGGTGCTGCAGACGGCGAGGGGCGCCATGTACTGCATCGCCCAGCGCGCCGAGCACATCTGGGAGGGCGTGTCCTCGGCCACGACGCGCAGCCGGCCGATCATCAACACCCGCGACGAGCCCCACGCTGACGCCGAGCGCTACCGCCGCCTGCACGTCATCGTGGGCGACTCCAACATGAGCGAGTACGCCACGTTCCTGAAGGTCGGGGCCACGTCGATCCTGCTCCGCATGCTGGAGGACCCCTCGTTCGTGCTGCGGGACATGACGCTGGAGAACCCCATCCGGGCGATCCGGGAGATCAGCCACGACCTGACCGGCAAGAGCACCGTGCGGCTGGCCAACGGGCGCGAGGTCTCGGCGCTCGAGATCCAGGGCGAGTACCTGGAGCGGGCCCGGCGCTACGCCGACACCAAGGGCCTGTCGCCGCTCGAGCTGCAGGCGCTCGAGATGTGGGAGCACTGCCTCACCGGCCTCGAGAGCGATCCCTACTCGCTCGACCGGGAGTGCGACTGGGTCATCAAGCACAAGCTGATCGAGGCGTACTGCGCCCGGCACGACCTCCCGCTCAGCCATCCCCGGGTGGCCCTCATCGACCTGCAGTACCACGACGTCAACCGGGAGCGGGGGCTGTTCTACCGGCTGCAGGAGCGGGGGATGGTCGACCGGGTCATCACCGACGAGGCCATCGACGAGGCCGTCGAGACGCCGCCGCAGACCACCCGGGCCCGGCTGCGGGGCGAGTTCATCAGGCGGGCCAAGGAGCGCAAGCGCGACTACACGGTCGACTGGGTGCACCTGAAGCTCAACGACCAGGCCCAGCGCACCGTGCTGTGCAAGGACCCGTTCAAGGCCCGCGACGAGCGGGTCGAAAAGCTGATCGCCGGCCTCTAACCGCCGAACTTGCGGTGGTTAGGGTCGCTATGGCCCCCCTAACCACCGCAAGTTCGGGTGGGCGGATAGGTTCGCCCGGGTGCCGAGCTTCGTCACCGCCACCGTCAGCGAGATCCTCGCCGAGCGCAGCGGCTTGCAGCGGGTGGCGACCGACGCCGGGCGCGCCTACGTCCTCACCGGGCTCGTCGGGACAGTGGCGGTGGGCGACCGGGTGGTGCTGAACACGACCGCCGTCGAGCTCGGCCTCGGGACGGGGGGCTGGCACGTGGTCCACTGGAACCTCGCCCGGACGTCGTGGTCCCGGCCCGGCCCGGGCCACATCATGAAGCTCCGCTACACCAGCCTCCAGACCGACACGGGCGCCGCCGAGGAGGATCGGGCCGACCTGCCGGAGAGCCTCGACGGCATGCCGCTGGTCGCCTGCTCGCTGCACAGCCAGGTGGCCGTGGTGGCGGCGGTGGTGCGCCACCTGTGCCCCGGGGCCCGGATCGCTTATGTGATGACCGATGGCGGCGCCCTTCCCCTGGCGCTGTCCGACCTGGTCCACGCCCTGCGGACCCGCGGCATCGTCGACGTCAGCATCACCGCGGGCCACGCCTTCGGCGGCGACCTCGAAGCGGTGTCGGCGCCCGCGGCGCTGGCGCTGGCCCGCCACGTCGCCGCCGCCGACCTCGCCGTCGTCGGCATGGGGCCGGGGGTGGTCGGCACGGCGTCGTCGCTCGGCACCACCGCTGTGGAGGTGGCGGCGATCGCCGATGCCGCGGCCCGCCTCGGTGCCCGCGTGGCCCTGTGCTGCCGGGCCTCGGGCGTCGACCCCCGCGAGCGCCACCGGGGGGTGAGCCACCACGTGCGCACGATCCTGAGGCTGGCGGCGCACCGCCCGGCGCTACCGCTCCCGGCATCCCTGGCGTCGGAGCTGGAGGGTGCCACGCTGGTCGAGGGCCCTGACGTCGCTTTGGTGCTGGCGGCGCTCGACGTGCCCGTGACGTCGATGGGTCGGGGCCCGGCCGACGATCCCGTCTTCTTCGCGGCGGCGTCAGCCGCGGGGGCATGGGCCGCCGCCGCGCTCGCGCGAGACCACTAGCCTGCGGCGCGATGTCGGCGGCGAAGCTCGAACGGCTGCTCAACCTCACCGCCCTGCTGCTCGAGACGCCCCGCCCGCTCTCCGCCGTCGAGATCCGGGCGCGCATGGGCCTGCTCGGCATGTACACGCAAGAGCCGGAGGTGTTCCGCCGGACGTTCGAGCGCGACAAGGACGACCTGCGGGCGATGGGCGTGCCCATCGAGGTGCAGGCGGTGCCGGGCAGCGACCCCCGCGTCGAGGGGTACCGCATCCCCAAGGACGGCTACTACCTGCGCGACCCCGGCCTCACGACCGACGAGCTCGCCGCTCTGCAGGTGGCGGCGTCGGTCGTGCAGATCGACGGCCTGTCGGCCCGCGAGGGGTTGCTCAAGCTGGGGGGCCTCGTGGGGGAGACCGACGGTGCGATGGGCGTGGCCGTGGCGGCGCT
>DASQUY010000153.1:0-4611 GCA_035641055.1 Acidimicrobiales bacterium
GCGGGATGCCGGCGAGGGGGTCTCGATCGGAC
The DNA here is from genome assembly GCA_035641055.1 of Acidimicrobiales bacterium. Taxonomy (GTDB): domain Bacteria; phylum Actinomycetota; class Acidimicrobiia; order Acidimicrobiales; family VFJN01; genus DASQUK01. The sequence goes on from DASQUY010000153.1 coordinate 33, forward strand.
TGCTGGGCAACGCCGCCGAGGTGTTCCCGTCACTGCTGGACCGGGACTTCCCCGCCGACGTCGTCACCGACCAGACCTCGGCGCACGACCCGCTGGAGGGGTACGTGCCGGCGGGACTGTCGCTCGACGAGGCCGCCGAGCTGCGGGACTCGGATCCCGAGGAGTACCGGAAGCGTGCCTACGCCTCGATGGCCGATCACGGCGCAGCGATGGTCGGCTTCCTCGACGCCGGCAGCATCGTCTTCGACTACGGCAACAACCTCCGCGCCGGGGCCGAGCGCGGCGGGTTCGACCGCGCCTACGCGTATCCGGGCTTCGTGCCGGCGTTCATCCGCCCGATGTTCTGCGAGGGGAAGGGGCCGTTCCGGTGGGCGGCGCTCTCCGGCAGCCCCGAAGACATCATCGCCACCGACCGGGCCATCGCCGAGCTCTTTCCCGAGGACGAGCGGTTGCAGCGGTGGCTGCGCATGGCCGAGGAGCGCGTCGCCTACCAGGGCCTGCCGGCCCGCATCTGCTGGCTGGGGTACGGGGAGCGGGCCCGGGCCGGACTGCGGTTCAACGAGCTGGTCGCCTCGGGCGAGGTGTCGGCACCCATCGTGATCGGCCGCGACCACCTCGACGCGGGCAGCGTGGCCTCGCCGTACCGGGAGACCGAGGGGATGAAGGACGGCTCCGACGCCATCGCCGACTGGCCCATCCTCAACGCGCTGCTCAACACGGCCGCGGGGGCCCACTGGGTCAGCGTGCACCACGGCGGGGGGGTCGGCATCGGCTACTCGATCCATGCCGGCATGGTCGTCGTCGCCGACGGAAGCGAGGACGCCGCCGGCCGGCTGGAGCGCGTGCTGACCACCGACCCCGGCACCGGCGTGATGCGCCACGCCGACGCCGGCTACGAGGAGGCCATCGCCGTGGCCACGGAGCGCGGCGTCCGCCTTCCCATGGTCGAGTGACCGACGATCCGAACTGGCCCCGGGCAAGCGCTTGGTTGGCCGGCGACCACATGCCCGACCCGGTGGCCACCCTTGCCGTCCTGGGCATCCCCATCCGGCTCGGCTCGATCTCTGGGGGTCGGTTCGATCTCGCTCCGCCCGCGGTGCGGGAGGCGCTGCGGCGCTTCAGCACGTTCGACGCCGCCCGCGATGTCCGGGCCGTGCGGGTGATCGACGACGGGGACCTTGACGTGGCCGGCATGATCGTCGACGACCATGTCCGCGAGGGCTGGATCGAGGGCAGCATGGAAGCCCGGAACGATGGGGACGCATGGCTCCTCCTCGGCGGCGACAACTCGATCACATGGGCGGCCGCGTACACCGTTCAGCGGATCTACGAGCCACTCGGGGTGATCACCCTCGATGCGCATCACGATCTCCGCGACACGGAGAAAGGCATCTCAAACGGCAGCCCGATCCGCGCGCTGCTGGACGACGGGATCGAGGGTGACAACATCTGGCAGCTCGGGATCCAGCCGTTCGCCAACTCGCCCGCCTACGCTGCCGTCGCCCGCGAACACGGGATCCACGTCGTCACCGCCGACGACGTCCGCGCGCGAACCATCGCCGCGTGCATGACCGAGGCGCTCGACGACCTTGCCGGCCGCGTCGACGCGATCTACGTCGACCTCGACGTCGACGTGCTCGACCGCACCTTCGCCCCGGCATGTCCCGGCGCCCGCCCGGGTGGCCTGATGCCACACGAGTTGTTCGAGGCCGCACGCCTGGCCGGCGCCCACCCAATGGTCCGCGCCGCCGACATCGTCGAGGTCGACCCGACGCGTGACGTCGCCGACGTCACCGTGCTCGCCGCGGCCCGATGCCTGCTGTCCTTCGCCGCCGGCCTGGCCTCCCGAGCCTGACGCCGTTCCCCGCCCAGCGAGTATCGTGGAGGTGAGCGACCCCTGAGGAGACACCATGCTCGAACGCCTTGACACCGCCGGCGGAGCGGTCGGGTACGTCCCTCTCCTGCGCGCCGCCGACGAGGGACGGATCCGCCGGCTCCCCTTCGTGATCCGCGTGTTCCTGGAGAACGCGCTTCGTCGCCTCGGCGAGGGAACCGAGCAGGTTCACGTGGAGGCGCTGGCCGGATGGCCGGAGGGCGAGCGCCGGGAGATCCCGTTCTTCCCCGGCCGCGTCATCCTCCAGGACTTCACCGGCGTCCCCGTCGTCGCCGACCTGGCGGCCATGCGCGCCGCGGTGGCCCGGCTCGGCGGCGACCCCGCCCGGGTGAACCCTCGCATCCCCGGCGACCTCGTCATCGACCACTCCGTGATCGTCGACGTGTTCCGCTCCCCCGAAGCATTCACCCGCAACGTCGAGTTCGAGTACGAGCGCAACGGCGAGCGATACGCGTTCCTGCGCTGGGCCCAGCAGGCGTTCGACACCTTCAGCGTGGTTCCACCGGGCGCCGGCATCGTCCACCAGGTGAACCTCGAGTACCTTGGCCGGGTCGTCATGACGCGGCCCCACGACGGCGACGTCGTTGCCTACCCCGACACCCTGGTCGGCACCGATTCGCACACCACCATGATCGGTGGGCTCGGCGTCCTGGGCTGGGGTGTCGGCGGCATCGAGGCCGAGGCGGCGCTGCTCGGCGAACCGGTCACCCTCCTGACGCCGGAGGTCGTCGGCGTCCGCCTCACCGGCACGATGCAGGACGGCATCACCGCCACGGACCTCGTCCTGGCCGTCACCGAGCTCCTGCGCGGGCACGGCGTGGTCGGCAAGTTCGTCGAGTTCTTCGGGCCGGGCCTCGACTCGCTGACCGTGCCGGACCGGGCCACGATCTCCAACATGTCGCCGGAGTACGGCGCCACCGAGGGGGTGTTCCCGGTGGACCGGCAGACCCTCGCCTACCTTCGCGGGACCGGGCGTGACGAGGAGCTGATCGACCTGGTCGAACGGTACACGCGGGCCCAGGGGCTCTTCCACGAGCCGGGCGACGAGCCCGCCTTCCGCGAGCTGCTGGAGTTCGACCTCGGCTCCCTCCAGCCGTCGCTGGCCGGACCGAAGCGGCCCCAGGATCGCGTCACCCTGAAGGAGGCCCGGGAGGCGTTCCGGCAGGAGCTGGCCGACCAGCGGGCCAGCGTGCCGATGGCGGCGGCCGAGCCGGTGCGCAACGACGTCTCCGCCGAGCACCTGCACGACACCGAGCCGGTCCCCGCCGAGGTGGGGTGGCGGAGCGAAACGATCCGGCGAGTGCCGGTGCAGCTGAACGGGGAGGTCGACGAGCTGGCCGACGGCTCGGTGGTGATCTCGGCCATCACCTCGTGCACGAACACGTCGAATCCGTCCGTCATGGTGGCCTCGGGCCTGCTGGCCCGGAACGCCATCGAGCGCGGCCTCGGCGTGCGCCCCATCGTGAAGACGAGCCTGGCCCCCGGCTCCCCCGTGGTCATGGACTACCTGCGCCACGCCGGACTGATCGAGCCTCTCGAGGCGCTGGGGTTCGGACTGGTCGGCTTCGGCTGCACGACGTGCATCGGCAACTCCGGACCGCTTCCCGATGCCGTCGCCACGGCCATCGACGACCACGGCATCGCCGGCGTCGCCGTGCTGTCCGGCAATCGCAACTTCGAGGGGCGCATCCACCCCCAGGTCCGCATGTCGTTCCTGGCGTCCCCGCCGATGTGCGTCGCCTACGCACTGGCCGGAAGCGTCGACCTCGACCTGACCACCGATCCGCTCGGGCTGGACCGCGACGGGCGGCCCGTCATGCTGAGCGACATCTGGCCGTCGTCGGAGGAGGTCGCCGAGGTGGTGACCGCCTCGATGAACGCCGGGGCGTACCAGGAGCGGTTCGCCCACATCTTCGACGGCGACGAGCGGTGGAGGGCGCTCCCCGTCCCCCCCGGGGACGTCTACGAATGGGACCCGGCCTCCACGTACATCACCGAGCCGCCGTTCGTGGCCGACATCGGCGTCGAGCCAGAGGAGCTCCGGGCCATCACCGGCGCCCGCGTCCTTGTTTCCGTCGGGGACTCCGTCACCACCGATCACATCTCTCCCGCCGGCTCGATCCCGCTGGCCTCGCCCGCCGGGACGTGGCTCCAGGAGCGGGGCGTCGAACCCGGCAAGCTCCACTCGTACGGCGCCCGGCGCGGCCACCACGAGGTCATGGTGCGGGGCACGTTCGGTAACATCCGCCTGCGCAACCTGCTGGCCCCGGGAACGGAGGGCGGCGTCACCATCCACCTCCCGTCCGGGGAGTCGACCAGCATCTACGAGGCGGCCATGCGGTACGTGGACGAGGGCACCCCACTCCTCGTGCTGGCCGGCGCGGAATACGGGTCGGGATCCAGCCGGGACTGGGCGGCCAAGGGGACGGCGCTCCTCGGGGTCCGTGCGGTGATGGCCGTGTCCTTCGAGCGCATCCACCGGTCGAACCTGGCCCAGATGGGCGTGCTGCCGCTTCAGTTCTCAGGCGGCGAATCGCGGGAGTCGCTCGGTCTCGACGGGACCGAGGTGTATCAGATCGGCGGCCCGGCCGACGTCGGCGTCACGCTCCCGGTCACGGCCCGCCGCTCCGATGGAAACGAGATCGGGTTCGACGTGCTGTGCCGGCTCGACACGCCCACCGAAGT
>DASQUY010000154.1:0-2079 GCA_035641055.1 Acidimicrobiales bacterium
CTCGAGGCGCTCCGGGAGGCACGCGTCGCAGTGCTGCTCGTCGCCGAGGGCGGGCCCACCGATGACCAGCGCGACGTCTGGGTCGGCGCCACGGTGGACCAAGTCGCGACGTCGCCAGGCGACCTGACGACCCTCGACGACACTCGTACCGCGCCCCTGCTGGACGCTGCGGTGGCGGCCGCACTGACCAGTGGCGCAGACGTGGTGGTGGTGCCGCGAGGCGACGATGGCGCACCGCCGCCAACACTCCGCGACGGCGTCGGTGCCCTCCTCCGCTGGTAGAGCACGCAAGCGCCGGTCGCCGAGCGTTCATGGGTGCGGCGCCCACCGCCAGGACCGTGTTGCTCGTCGGTGTGTCGGCGCCGCCCAGGGCGGTTCATAAACCCAAATCCCGCCAGAACGGAGAGACAATCGAGGCCATGGATCCCGAACCGATCAAGTTCGACCTCCCGACCGAGGTGCAGACCTTCGAAAAACGCGCGCTCCCCGGGCCGCTGAAGTTCGGTGAAGGCAGACCTGCGAACGGAAATCGGGGTTCATCGAGCAGGTCATACGCGGCCAGGTCGACGCCCGCGAGATGGACGACATCGGCGACGCCCCCTTGTCCTACACGGAGGTGAAGGCCCTCGCCGACCGACCACGGCGCCGTTGTGGCCACGTTCCAGCTCTGACAGGCGGCGTTGAATCGGCCGAAGCCGTCAGCAGTCTGTCAGCAGACGGAGCGTTACCCCAGCACACATGTTGGATCCAGCCGGAGGTAATGCCTGGTCAGCCATGGTAAGGACGGCCTCCACCGCTCTCTCAAGGTGGAGACACGGGTTCGAACCCCGTTGGGGGTGCTCACCATAAAGCCCCAGGTAGGCACCGCATTCGTGCCGTTGACCTGGGGTTTTGTCGTCTCGGGTGATCATCTGTGGTGTCTGGCTCCTGCCACGCCGTCCAGCCGATGATCGGGCGTGGCCCTGAGATTGTGCGCAATTGTGCCCAATTTGTGCCCACCCACCGGGCCACGATTCGACGCCTGCCTCTTGCTGGCCAAGGGCGGGCGCCGGCCCGGGTGGCGGCGTGATCAGGTCGACCGTCTGCTCACGGGCGAGCCCGGTGCGGCCGTCGTGTCGGACTCTGTCCGCCGGGCGTCGTGGGTCGATCTCTCGCGACGCGACGCTGCGCTCAACGGTCGGGGGTGCCCGCGCTGTTACCGGGCTCACCACCCACGAGCCGCAGGAGCGCGGCGCGGGGCACGACGACGCGACGTCCGAGCTTGATGCTCGGAAGCTCGCCGCCACGCACGAGCTGGTAGGCCAGGGCGCGTGAGATGCCGAGCATCGTGGCCGCGGTCTCGACGCTGTAGGTGAGCGGTTCTGGGCGTGTCGATGTGGGTTGTTCCATGGCCAACTAGGCCCCGTGGCGCCGAGAGGATCTCGCCTCAGAGTCCGATCGCCTCGATCGCCTGACGCAGGACGCGGTCACGTGCGGCTTGGTGGAGTTCCCAAGCGGTGACCTCTCCGGTGGAGCGGGCGAGCCGTCGGGTGACGGCGTCATCGATGGGGGGCGGGGGTATGGCGGGGAGGGCTTCGCTGTCGAGGACGTCGGCGGGGCGTGTGAGGTAGAGGTGGTTGGCGGTCTGGCCGCGGGTGATGTCGACGTAGGCCTCGGCGCGGGTGGCGGTGGGGTCGATGCGGCTGGTGGAGATTGCTCGGGTGGCGCCTTGGATGGCGTAGGAGGTGACGGCGTAGGCGTGGTCGAGGCCGACGTCTCGTCGCCGGCGCCCGGCGGCGGCGCGGTGTCCGTCGAAGTAGCTGCGGGGCACGTCGATGGTGCCGATGCCGTCGAACGCGATCGTGATCGTGTCGTGGCCGGATTGGCCATCGGTGTGGACGGCGGTGATGGTGCCGAGGGCGCCGTTGCGCACATAGGCGTCGGGTTGCCCGGGGGGGTGGAGGTGGCGGTCGGGGGTGCGGGCGATGACCCGGTCGCCGGTCGAGAAGCGGCGGTCGCCGTGGGCGGTGATCTCGTCGTGGCTGATCTGGCCGGTGGCTTGGAGGAGCTGGTGGGCGAGCCGGTTGAGTTGGCGGCGCA
>DASQUY010000155.1:0-11100 GCA_035641055.1 Acidimicrobiales bacterium
AGGTCGCGGCTCGGCGTGTCGTGGGTTGTCCCGTAGGTCGACCAGGCGTCGAGGATCGTGCGCCAGCCGGTGCAGCGGCACAGATGGGCGAGGAGGGCCCGCTCGACGGCGTTGTGGTCGTCCGGCCCCGCCCCCCGGGCCCGCAGGGCCGACAGGCGCATGACGATGCCGGGCGTGCAGAAGCCGCACTGGCTGGCGCCGGTGGCGCAGAAGGCGTAGCCCCAGACGGTCCGCTCGGCGGGGTCGAGCCCGTCGGGCGTGGTGATCGAACGCCCCCGCACCCGCCGGGCCGGGGTCACGCACGCCACCCGCGGCTGCCCGTCCACGAGCACCGTGCAGCAACCGCACTGGCCCTGGGGGCTGCAGCCGTCCTTCGGCCCGCGGGCGCCGAGCCGCTCCCGGAGGACGTCGAGTAGGGTGCCGCCGTCGTCGGGCACCTCGACGGCCCATCCGTCGACGACGAGGGGGAGGGGGGAGCGAGCGTCGGGCACGGGTCGAGGATAGGGAGCAGCTACGCTGGTGGCGCCTTCCCCTTCGACGCGTGACGCGTCCCGTGACCGGCCGCCCGCACGAGGGGGATAAACCTCATTGGCACTCAGCAACAAGCACCGCAGCTCGATCTATCGGGGGTTGGCGCCCGTCATCGGGGAGGAGGAGGTAGAGGCCTTGCTCTCCCAGTTTCCCGCCCGTGAGCTCGACGAGCCGGCGACCAAGGAGTTCGTGCGCGCCGAGATCGCTGGGCTCCGGGGCGAGATCGCAGAGCTCCGCAGTGGGATGCATGGCGAGATCGCCGAGGTCCGTTCCGAGAACCGTGCCGAAGTCGCCGCGCTGCGCGCCGAGGTCCACGAGCGGCTGCGCGAGATGACGATCTGGGTTGCTGGGGCGCTCGTCGGGGGGTTGACGGCCGGCATGGGCGTAGCCGCCGCAATCGGTGCGGCCGTCGGCTGACGCCGGTCAGCCCGGGTCGCCGATGGCGTAGAACCGGCCGCCGCGGGCGCCGACGAACAGGCGCCCCTCCCACGCCGCCGGCGTCGACTCGATGCAGCCCTCCAGCTGCACCGACCACAGCTCGGGCGGCGCCACGGTCGTGTCGGACACGTCGTAGCCGTGGAGCACCCCGCCGCAATCGCCCTGCACCAGCACGTCGTCGACGACCACGGGCGACTGCCAGGTGGGCGGCGGCAGGCTGAACTGCCACCGCACCTCGCCCGTCTCCCGGTCGACGCCGTAGACGGTGCCGCCGTCGGAGGGGACGATCACGATGTCCTTGTGGAGCGCGGGCGTGGCCCAGAAGCCGCCCGGGTCGGGCAGCGACCACACGAGCGGGTCGTCCGGCTGGCGGGGGTCGAGCTTGATGAGCTGGCCGACCTCGGCGGCGCGGCTGTTGCCCCGCTCGTTCTCGACGGCGACGTACAGGAAGCCCTCCTCGTCGATCACCACCGAGGCGTCGATGTCGTCGCCCGCCCAGTAGCGGAAGACCCGGGTGGGCTCGACCCCGTCGGCGAGGCCCGAGACGTCCCACCCCTGGACGAGGCCGCCCGAGTTGGCGAAGTAGACCACGCCGTCGTGGAAGGCGACCGAGTTCTCGATCGACAGGTCGTCCTGACGCGTGTTGAGCGCCGCCTGCAGCTCCGCGTCCCATCCGGGCGTGTTGAACACCAGCTCGGGGTTGACTTGCACCAGGCCGTCGTCACCCATCGAGCGGTTGAGCTTGACGATGTGGAACTGCGAGTTCTCGCCGCCCTCGTAGAGGTAGTCGCCGAGCACGAGCGGTGAGGCGTCCCAGTCGTCGTTCCACAGGGTCGGCGAGACGGCCTCGGCGTCGAGGCTCCACAGCTCGGTCGCTTCCGGGCGGTCGATGGCGATGACGTGGAGCTTGTTGTCGCGGCTGCCGGAGTAGACCAGCGGCAGTCCGTCGGGGTCCACGGTCACCGAGCCCTTGATGATGTCGCCCGTGGGGAAGGGGGGAAGGATGTCCTCGCCGGTCTCGTAGTCGACGAAGTGGATGGCGCGGTCGTAGGCGCCGAACACCACCCACGTGCGGCCGTCTCGCTCGAACACGGACGGTTGCCCGGTCCAGCCGGTGCCGCACCACACCCTGGTGTCGCTCCCGACCGACGACTCGGCGCACATCCCGCCGCTCTCCCCCGGGTAGCTCCACAGGATCTCGGGGTTCTGCGGCATTGGGCCGTCGCCGTAGTAGCTGCGGGTGGGGCTGCCCCGGAACGTCAGCAGGCCCGGCGTCTCGAACCCCGAGGCCGACGCCTCCTGTGGTGCCGCCGTGGTGTCCGTCGACTCGGAGGTCGGCCCGCCGCCCCCCTCGCCGTCGTCGGCGCCAGGCGTGGCCGCGGGGTCGGCGTCGCCCACGCTGTCCCCGGCGTCATCGTCGGTCAGCCGCTGGACGACGAAGGCGCCGCCGGCGACGACGGCCGCAATGACCACGAGGGCAACCAACCGCCACCGGTCGTGCCGTGGCGCCATGTGGGCCGGGGGGTTGGACGCCACGTCGCGAGGTCCCCCAGCTCGGTACCTCTTAGCTGAAGCTCTGGCCGCAGCCGCAGGTGCGTTGGGCGTTGGGGTTGTCGATGGCGAAGCCGGCGCCCTGGAGACCGTCCTTGTAGTCGAGGGTGGCGCCTTCGAGGAGCATGGCGCTCGACGGATCGACCACGACCTTGACGCCCGAGTGCTCGGTGGTCTGGTCGTCCTCGGCCACGTCGGTGTCGAAGAACATCTCGTAGCTGAACCCCGAGCAGCCTCCCGGGCGTACGGCCACGCGCAGGGCCAAGTCGTCCACGCCCTCGGCGTCCATGAGGGAGCGGACCTTCTCGGTCGCGGTGTCGGTGATGACGATCATGCGGCCCATGCTAACGGCGCTCACCCCCGCGGGACATTCATGAGGGTGACGTCACCAGCTCGACCTGACACGGCGTGCGGTCGGTGAGGGGATGGAACGTCTCGACCCGGGCGCCGCCCAGGGCGGCGACGAAGCCCTCGACGAGGCCCTGGTGCAGCCCGCAGACGACCTCGGGATGGCGTTCGGCCAGCTCGCGGAACGGACAGTGGGTGAAGGCCACCGTGGCGCGGGCGTCCTCCTCGACGACGGCCGGGTCGAACCCCAGGGCGTCGAGCCGGGACATCAGCGCCGCGAGGCAGCCGGCCGCCCCGGAGTCCTCCGCCGAGGCGCCCACCGCGTCGAGCTCACCCTGCTCGCGGCCGGCATCTTGGGCTTCCTCGACGCCGAGCCCCGAGGTCGCCGCCAACCGGACCAGCATGCGCGAGAGCACGCGGAAGGTGGCCGGTTCGAGCCCGAGCGTGGGGGCGTCGGCAGCGACGGAGTACCGGTGCTGCGGTCGCCCGACGGTGCCGCGGGCTTCGGTCTCGACCTCCAGCAGGCCCACCTCGCGCATGCGCTCGAGGTGGGGACGGACCGTGTTGGGGTGCAGCCCCAGCGTCTCGGCGACCTCGGCCGTGGCCAGGGGCCGCGGCGACCGGGCCAGCTCCAGGTAGATGGCGTAGCGCGTGTTGTCACCCAGGGCCTTGAACACGGCCAGCCGGGGAGCGGTGGCGCCGGTCACGCTGCGGAGTGTACCGGCGCCCGGGTTTCACCGGCAGCCGCCGGTAGAATCACGCCGTGACCGCCGGCCCGAGCACCGTCACCCCCGACGACGTACTCGGCGCCCTGCGCGGCGTCATCGATCCCGAGCTGGGCAGCGACATCGTCGATCTGGGCATGGCCCGGTCGGCCGACGTGCAGCCCGACGGGTCGGTTGACGTCACGCTGGCGCTGACCACCGCCGGGTGCCCCCTCCGATCCCAGCTCCAGCACGACGTCGTGGCCCGGGTGCGGCCGCTCCCCGGCGTGACGGACGTCCGCCTGCACTGGACCGAGATGACCGCCGAGCAGAAGGCGTCGGCCATGGCCAAGGCCCGCTGGAACGTCACCCAGCGCACCGAGAGCACGTCGGTGCCGCTCGGGGCCAAGGTCATCCTCGTCGCCTCGGGCAAGGGCGGGGTCGGCAAGTCGTCGGTCACGGTCAACCTGGCGGCGGCGCTGGCCCGGGGCGGCCGGACGGTGGGTGTGGTCGACGCCGACATCTGGGGGTTCTCGGTGCCCCGCATGCTCGGCGTCGAGGGGCGCCTGGGCGGCACCGTCCACGACGGGCGCAAGCAGATGGTCCCGATCGAGCAGAGCGTCGGCGACGGTGTCGTCCGGGTCGTGTCGATGGGGTTCCTGGTCGACGGCGAGGACACGGCCCTGATGTGGCGTGGGCTCATGCTCAACCGGGGGGTGCAGCACTTCCTGCAGGACGTGCGCTGGGGCGACGATCTCGACTACCTGCTCATCGACATGCCTCCCGGCACCGGCGACGTGCAGATGGGCGTGGCCAAGCTGCTCCCGCGCGCCGAGGTGATCGTGGTGACGACGCCGGCCCAGGCGGCGCAGAAGGTGGCGGTGCGCGTGGTCGGCATGGCGCGGAAGAGCTACCTGCGGGTGGCCGGGGTGATCGAGAACATGAGCGCGTTCCGGTGCGAGCACGGCGAGGTGTACGCCCTGTTCGGCGAGGGTGGGGGCGAGCAGCTGGCGCAGGACGCCGGCGCGCCGCTGCTCGGTGCCGTCCCGCTGGAGGCGTCGGTGTCCGCCGGCGGCGACGCGGGCTCCCCGGTGTCCCTCGGCGACGGCCCGGCCGCCGAGGCGTTCGGCGCCATCGCCCAGCGGATCGTCGAGGAGGCCGTGCCGCCGGCTGCGATGGCCGGCTGCAGCGCCCGCATGCTCGACGCCGCCGTCGCCGCTCTCGACGACACCGGCACCTGAGCCCCGTCAGGCCACCGACCAGGTGTCGTCCAGGCGGTCGCCCTTGACGCGACCCTCGTCCGCCAGCTTCCGGAGGTGCGCCCACACCGAATAGCGGGCGACCGGGTGCAGCTCAACGGGGACGTCCACGTAGATGTCCTCCACCAGCTCGGCGACGGTGGACGTGTCCCGGGCGGCGATGGCATCGAGGACCTGGCGCTCGCGGGCCCGCCGGTGCTCGATGTACTCGTCGATGATGGCCGTCGGGTCGGTGATCAGGTGGCCGTGCCCGGGGCCGATCGCCCGGAGCCGCGGGCGGATCTGCCTCAGCCGCTCGAGCGAGCGCAGGTACGCCGCCATGTCGCCGTCCGGCGGGCGGATGACCACCGTGGAGCCCTGCATGATGTGGTCGCCGGTGAACAGCGTGCGCTCCTCGTTGAGCAGGAAGCACAGGTGGTTGGACGCGTGGCCCGGCGTGTGCAGCGCCGTGAGGTGGAACTCGGTGGCTTCGATGACCGAGTCGTCGGTGAGCCGGCCGTCGAGGCGGACCTTGCCCTTGCCCTCGCCGTGGAACCCGAGGATCTGGGCGCCCGTGCGCCGCTTGAGCCCGGGGGCGCCGGGCGAGTGGTCCTCGTGGGTGTGGGTGAGCAGGATCCAGCGGATGCGGTCACCGCCGCAGCCGGCGATGGCGTCGAGGTGCTCGGCCTGATCGGGGCCGGGGTCGATCACGGCGATCTCGTCGATGCCGACCAGGTACGTGTTGGTGCCGGGACCGGTCATCATCCCCGGGTTGTTGGCGACGATGCGACGCACCATGGGGGAGAGGGCGCTCGCCACGCCGTAGGCGATTGGCCTGACCTCCACGCCCGGAGGGCCGGTGCTCTCGACGTGGTCAGTGCTCTCGCCGCTCATGAGCGGTCCCGGAGCTCGCGGCGCCCCGCGGCGCCCTGCGGTTCCTCCCAGCTCTCGACATCCCATACGTCGTCGCCCGCCTCTCGTTGCCCGGGGCCACGCCGGGCGCCGACGACCGTGACCCGGCCGCGTCGGGCCAGCGTCCGCACCAGCAATCGGCGGGCCCCGGCCCGGCTGGGCGGGATCAACAGCACGAGGGCGACGGCGTCGCTGACGAAGCCGGGGGCGATCATCAGGGCGCCGGCCAGCAGGATCAGCGCCCCGTCGGCCAGCTCTCGGCTCGGGACCTCGGACCGGGCCAGGCTGGCCTGGATGCGGCGCAGCGTGACGAGGCCCTGGCGCTTGGCCAGCCAGGCGCCGACCAGAGACACGGCGAGGAGCAGCCCGATCGTGTTGAGCACCCCGATCTCGCCGGCGACCTGGACGATCACGGCCAGCTCGATGAGCGGGGCCACCAGGAACACGAGCACGAGCAACAAGGCCATGTCCGACTCAGGCTACCGCCGGGCGGTCGCCGCTCTCTCCGCACGGTCGCCGGGTCACCCGTCGGCGCTTCGCCCCGACGCGAACTGGGTGCAGTTATGCGGCATATGACCGCACAGCTGCACCCAGAACGGGGGTCGCCGCGGGTCTGAGCGACGTGACCCCCTTCACACGGTTACTACCACACGGTAACATTGCAGGTGTAAGGGAGGGTTCGTCCGGCTGGGGGTCGCATGGCGCCCATGCGTTCAGGCACGGTCCGAGAAGAGCGCAACGGCGCAGCCGTTCTCGAGGCTGCGCCGATGCCGGTGCCTGGGTGGCTGCGGATGCCACCCGCTGGGCTAGTTGTGATGTGCCACGAGGGTCCTGCGCTCGGTCTCGCTCAGCCCTCCCCAGATGCCATGGGGCTCGCGGATGCGTAGGGCGTACGCCAGGCACGGCTCCCGCACCGAGCACGTCGCGCAGATCGCCTTGGCCTGCGCCTCTCGCTTGAGCTTCTCGCTCTTCCGCTCGAAGTGTGACGGCGGAAAGAAGACGACGGCTTGGGGTCCGCGGCACGCGGCCTTCACCTGCCAGGCTTCTTCAACACGCTGTGCACTCACAGATACACCCCCCTTCAAATTCGGACCATACAGCTACACAATCAGCGGGACAAGAGAAAAATTCTTGCGCCTACGGCGCGTGCTGAGCGGTCCTTATCCTGGTCAGAACGTATGAACCGATGGTGACGGCGTGTTGCGGGAGGATGACAAGGGTGTTGTCTAAGCCCAAATAACCCGTCAGGGAGGGGCGTTCAGGCGCGATATGTCAGTCGCTCGAGCGGGCGCGCTCGCGATAGTCGCGCGCGCCTCCGGTCTCGGGCTCGACCTCGAGCACCAGACCTTCGATCGCCACGACCCGGGCCCGTTCGTCCCGCCGGATCGGCGTGGCGCGGTTGGTCCGGGCCCGCCACGGCGCGTCCCGCAGCGTGATCACGCCGTCGGGGGCGATGTCGGTGCGGGCGACGCCCAGCTCGCCGATCATCCACTCACGGCCGATGGTCGGCGTCGAGAACCGGGTGCGGATCATGGTGGGCATGCCGGCATACATCGCCAGGGTCATGCCCACGAACGCCGCCAGGAGCGTGATCCAGCTGATCGACACACCGTCGAACAGCAGCAGCGAGCCGAGCACGAAGCTGACCGTGGCGATGCCCGTCCAGACGCGCGGCACGCCGGTCTGCACATCGACGCCGTAGCCGAACATCGCCACCAGCAGCAGCACGACCCCGATCGGACGGGTGGGCAGCACGGCCAGCCCGTAGCAGCCGAGGACGAGCGACCCCGCCCCCACCATCCCGGCGACGCCCACGCCGGCCGTGTAGAGCTCGAAGAGCAGCAGCGCGAGGCCGATGACGAACAGCAGGTAGGCCACCGACGGGCTGGCCACCGTGTGCATGAGCTGGCCGACGAGGCTCAGCCCCCCGAACCGCACCGGCGTGACCGGCTCGACCCGCCGCTCGTCACCCTCACCGACCACCCGGGTCTCGACGCCGTCGAGCCCGACGACGAAGTCCCCGATGGTCGGGGCGTCGTTGTCGACCAGCCCGAGCTCGACGGCACGACTGGCGCCCACCCGGTCGCCGACGCCGGCGGTGCCGAGGTCGTTGGGCTCGAGGTCCCGGGCGGCGAGCAGGCCGCGGGTGACCTCGACGCTGGAGCCGGGAGCAACGCCCGATGTGTTGGCGGCGGCCACCACGCCGACGGCGTCGTCGGCGGCGCGGCTGCCCGACGGGCCGATCCACACGCTGACCGGGACCGACGATCCCTCGATCGCGGCCACCAAATCGTCGAGCTCGCCATCCGACACGACCGCACCGCCGCTGTCGAGCTGCAGCACCAGAGCCGCCGCGCAGGCGCTCTCGGCGGCGCCGATCTGGTCCTCGACGAAGTCGGCGAGCACGGGATCGAGCAGACCCTCGATCTCGATGACCGAGACCGGGCCGTCCCCGGGCTCGCAGCCCGCCTGAGCCGTCGACGCGCCGGCCCGGGGCGTGCCGGCGGCGAGCAGGACGGCCCCCGCGATGAGGAACACTAGAGTCCCGCTGGCCACACATCGCCTCCGGACGGACGACGCGCGCAGTGGATCACGACGAGTTCTTCGGTGCATCTCGGCTGGTCATCGTGGCCGGGAAGGGCGGGGTGGGCAAAACGACGGTCAGCGCCACGCTCGCCCGCGCCGCCGCGCGCTGCGGTCTCTCGACCCTGGTCGTGGAGGTGGACGGGCGGTCCGGCCTGCCGGCGATGTTCGGTCGTGGCGAGCTGGGTTACGACGAGGCCGTGCTGTCCGTCGGCGGCGGGCCGGACGGCACGGCCGACGTGCGGGCCCGCACGCTCACCGCCGACGCCGCGCTGCTGGAGTACCTGCGGGACCACGGCCTGTCGCGCCTGTCCAAGCGGCTGGTGTCGACGGGGGCGCTCGACGTGGTGGCGACCGCCGCCCCGGGCATCAAGGACATCCTGCTGCTGGGGAAGGTCAAGCAGCTCGAGCGGGCGGGGGCGGCCGACCTGATCGTGCTGGACGCCCCCGCCGCCGGCCACGCCATCACCTTCCTGCAGTCGGCCCGGACGCTGCTCGACACGGTGAGCGTGGGGCCGATCAACGCCCAGGCCCGCGACGTGCTCGGGCTGCTCGAGGACCATCGGCGCTGCCAGGTGGTGCTGGTCACGATCCCCGAGGAGACGCCGGTCAACGAGGTGGTCGAGACGGCCTACTCGCTGGAGGACCGGGTGGGCGTGGGGCTCGGGCCGATCGTCGTCAACGGCGTCGTCCCGGAGATCGCCGGGCTGGAGGTCGACCCGGGAGAGGCCGCCGAGCGGGCCGGCGTGTCGCTGCGGCCGGGGGAGGCCGAGGCCTTGGCCGCGGCCGCCGCGTTCCGCCGCGGGCGCATGGCGCTGCAGGCCGAGCAGATCGGGCGCCTCGAGGACCGTCTGCCGCTGCCGCAGTTGCGGCTGCCGTTCCTGTTCACCACCGACATCGGCCCCGCCGACCTCGACGTGCTGGCCGGCGCGCTGCTCGACGGGGTCGACGCCCTGGCGGGGCTGCCCATATGAGCGTGGTCGCGGCGGAGCCGGCCTCCGGCCCAGTCGACTCCTTGGATGAGCTGGTCGCCCAGCGCCGGATCGTCGTGTGCTGCGGCTCGGGTGGCGTCGGCAAGACGACCGTCGCCGCCGTGGCCGGCCTCGAGGGGGCCCGCCGCCGCCGCCGGACCGTCGTGGTCACCATCGATCCCGCCAAGCGCCTGGCGGACGCCCTCGGCCTGGCGGGCCTGTCCGACACGCCGGGGCGCATCGAGGGGGACTGGCCCGGCGAGCTGTGGGCCATGATGCTCGACACCCGATCGACCTTCGACGCGCTCGTCGGCAAGTACGCGGCCACGCCCGAGCAGGCCGAGCGGATCCTCGCCAACCGCTTCTACCGCAACATCTCCAGCGCGCTGTCGGGCACGCAGGAGTACATGGCCATGGAGAAGCTGTACGAGCTGCACGAGGAGGCCGACTTCGAGCTGGTGGTGGTCGACACGCCGCCGACGCGCCACGCCCTCGACTTCCTCGACGCTCCCCGGCGTCTGTCGCGCTTCCTGGAGCACCGCCTGTTTCGCATGCTGATGGCGCCGAGCCGCGGATTCGTGCGGGCGGTCAACGTGGCGGCGCAGACCTTCCTGCGGACCGTGTCGAAGGTGGTGGGCGGCGAGGTGGTCGACGACGCCATCGCCTTCTTCAAGGCGTTCGAGGGGATGGAGGAGGGGTTCCGCCAGCGTGCCGAGCGGGTCAACGAGCTGCTGGCGGCGCCGGAGACTGCCTTCGTGCTGGTGGCGTCGCCGCGGCGGGACACCGTCGCCGAGGCGCAGTTCTTCGCCGACCGGCTCGCCGAGGCGGGCATCGCGGTCCAGGGCTTGGTGGTGAACCGGCTGCACCCGTCGTTCGGCTCGCCGGGCGACGGCAGGGCCGCGAGCGGCGAGGCCACGGCGGAGCGCGCCCGCACCTTGCAGGCCACCGAGCTGGGTGCCCTCTACCGCAACCTGGCCGAGCTCCGCACCGTGTCGGCCCGCGAGCTCGACCACCTGGGAGGGCTGGCCGCTGCCGTCGACCCGGCCCCGGTCGTGCGGGTGCCGTTTCTCAGCACCGACGTGCACGACATCGCCGGCATGGGCGAGTTGGCCCGATACCTGTTCACCGACTGAACGTGCCTTTGAGTGTGTTGGCCTACTCCTCGATCGAGGCCGAGGCCTCGTCGAGGGCGGAGGCGGCCGACTCGACGGTGTCCTTCACCGGCACGATGCGGTCGAAGCCGGTGGTGTGCAGCAGCCGGGTGAGGGTGGGGCGGCTGCAGGCCACGGCCACGTCGCCCCCGGCCTCGCGGGCACGGCGGATGCCGCCGATCAGCGCCCCGAGGCCGGCGGAGTCCATGAAGGGCACCGACGACAGGTCGATCAGCAGGTACCGCTTGTCGGCGAGCTCGCCGAGAGCGTCTCGGAACTGCCCCACCGTGTAGGCGTCGAGCTCGCCCACCGGGCGGCAAACGGTGTAGCTGTCCGCCTCGTCAACCTGGATGTCGAGCACGTGCTCCTCTCCTCCCCGGGGCCCGAGCGGGGATCGTAGCGGCGGCCCCGGGCCACCGCGGACGCCCCCTCCGCCGCCCGCGGCGCTGGCCCCGGACGGGCGTCGGGTCGCTGGCACCGAACCTTTCCCGGCTCGTAGCCTCCCCAACCGTGCCCGACGTCCTGATCGCCACCGACGCCGATTGGATCTTCGATGAGGTCGACGCCGCCCTCACCGATGACGGCACGAGCGTGGTCCGGGTGCGGGCCGGGAACGAGGTGGGTGGGGCGGTGAGCCGGGCGCAGCCCGGTCTCGTCGTGCTCGACCTGCAGA
>DASQUY010000156.1:0-2260 GCA_035641055.1 Acidimicrobiales bacterium
GAGTGCACGTCCTTGCGTTGATGGTACACCCCGTCACGCCGAGGCGAACTCCAGCGTCATCCGGCTCCCGTCTGCAGTGATCTGCACGCACTCTCGGCGGGCCAGCCCGATGCCCCACGACACGACGCCCTCGAAGTCGCCCGTCTGCTTCAGCTGGCGCACCACCGGGAACCGCGGCGAGAACTCCTTGGGCCCCGTGTAGACGTCGATCGGCTCCTCGCCGACGAGGTCCACCCCGATGGCCTGGAACGAGACGGCCAGGAAGGCCTCTCCCTCCACCTCGACGGGGGCCCCTTCGCCGTCCGTCACGAGCTGGTCGACGAACTGGACGATGTACGCGGGCGGCACGTCGGGGGCGTCGGGGGCGGACTGACGGAACCGGAAGGTCACCGCATCGACGCCCCGCCTCGACTCCAGCTCGACCTTGACGAAGTCCGGCAGCGCCTCCTCGGTGCCGCCCCGCTGCTCGTCGCACGACGCCTCGGTCAGGGTGCGCGGGGTGGGCGTCGGCTCGGGCCCGCTGTCCGCGCACGCCGACAGGGCGACGAGGAGCGCGAGGGAGACCCACCGCTGCATGCGGCGAGTCTCCCTTCGCGTCGGGCTCAGGTCAACAGCTTGCCGCCGTCGACCACCACGAGCTCGCCGGTCACGTAATCCGACGCCGCTGAGGCCAGGAATACGGCCACGGTGGCGATGTCGTCCGGCTGGCCCATCCGTCCCAGCGGGATCTTGGCGGTGAACGCCTGCAGCATCTCCTCCATCTGCTCCGGCGTCATGCCGCTGCCCTCGAGCGGCTCGGCAGTGCCCTCCGTGCTGATGCCGCCGGGAGCGATAGCGTTCACGGCGATGCCGTGCGGGGCCAGCTCCAGGGCCAGGTTCCGCGTAAACATCAGCACGCCGCCCTTGGAGGCGTCGTATGCAGCGAGCCCGACCATCGAGGGGTGCACGGAATCGATCGAGGCGATGTTGACGATCTTGCCGCCCGACCCCTGCTTTACCATCTGCCTGGCAACGGCCTGGGAGATGAACGCCAGCCCCCGCAGGTTGACGCGGTACACGGTGTCGAACAGCTCCGGGGTCATCTCCAGCATCGGCACCATCGGGTAGATCCCGGCGTTGTTGACGAGGATGTCCACGCCGTCGAACAGCCCAACGCATCGCGCGACGAGCTCCTCGCCGATATCCAGGTCGCTCACGTCAGCATGCGTGGCCGCGACGCGACCCGGCATATCCTCGAACTCCTTGGCCGCCATCTGGGCGGCCTCGTAGTCCAGGTCGGCGACGAGGACATCGGCCCCGGCCTGGGCGAACCGCCGCACGATGCCGCGCCCGATACCCATGGCGCCGCCGGTGACGATGGCTCGCTTCCCGGTCAGATCGAACGGTCCCCATCCGGTCATGTCAGCCTCCTCTCGGCTCCTGCATCCAGCCTGCCGGGTCGCGGGAGGATCCGACCGGGCCGAACGACTCCCCTCCGGCGGGCCGGGGGTACGCTTCGGGCATGGAGGTTCGGGCCACGCCTCGGGCCGAGCAGGTGGTGCGGCGGGTCGCCGGCGGCGGCCGCCCGGACCTGGTCATGGTGCTGGGTACGGGCTGCTGCGACTCGACCGCGCCGTTCCTGTACGACCGCTACGTGATGGGCAGCGACATGGTCGACGTCGGGCGCGTGGCCGGGGTTCCGGTCTTCGCCCACCGGTGGCTGGCCGACCTCTACGCCGGCACCGATGGTCTTGAGGTCGACGTCGACGAGGGCGTGATCAACGACTCGTTCTCGCTGGAGAGCGAGGAGGACTGCCGGTTCACCCTCCGCGTGACCGGGTCGCCGAAGGCGTCAGCGTAGCCTGGCTAGCCGGCGCCGCCGCCGGTCCCGCCACCGCCTCCTCCGCCACCCCCGGAGAATCCACCGCCGAATCCGCCGCCCGAGCTGAACGACCCAGCACCGCTGGAGAAGGAGCTCGACCAGGGCTCGACTTGGCGAACTCCGTATAGGAGCGGGCCGAGATGGGCGTGGTGGCGAAGGCGTGGAACGTCGAGACGATGTCGAGCGTGCCGTCCGGGAGGATCGTCGCGTCGATGAGGACCTCGGGGAACGAGTAGTCCTTGGCCGACGCCGGTGCCGCCGGCCACAGCGCGCTCGCGAGGACCACTGCCACGAGCACGCTTCATCCGGCGCCTCCCCCGGTCCCACCACCGCCGCCTCCGCCGCCGCCGGAGAACCCGCCGCCTCCGCCGCTGCCGCTGCTGCTGCCCGTCCCCCAGC
>DASQUY010000157.1:0-2611 GCA_035641055.1 Acidimicrobiales bacterium
GCGCACCGGCCGGGTCGACCCGGTCACCGGGCAGGACAAGCGCCGCCGGCTCCCGCCGCGCATGGGCGGCTTCCGGGAGGACCCGGACTGGGCGGTGGTGGCCGCCGTCGAGGTCTACGACGAGGACCTCGACGTGGCCACGCCGGCGGTGATCCAGCGGCAACGCACGATCCACCCGCCCCGCCGAGTCCTCGGCGCCGACACCGCCGAGGAGGCGTTGGCGATCTGCCTGGACGAGACCGGCAGCGTCCGTGTGGCCCGCGTCGCCGAGCTGCTCGGCGTCGACGAGGTCCAGGCTCTCGCCGAGCTCGGCGACCACGTGTTCACCGATCCGGCCAGCGGGGTCCTGGTCCCGGCCGAGGAGTACCTGTCGGGCAACGTGCGCGCCAAGCTCGCCGCCGCCCGGGCGGCCGTCGAGGATGGCGGTGACTTCGTCCGCAACGTCACGGCGCTGGAGGCGGTGCAACCCCCGCAGCTCGCCCCGGGAGACATCTCGGCCCGGCCGGGCGCCACCTGGATCCCCCCGGGCGACGTCGAAGCGTTCATGCGCGAAGTCCTCGAGATCGACGAGGCCACCGTGAGCTACGCGACCGATCTAGGCAAGTGGCACGTGCAGGTCCCACCCGGGGGTCGCCCGGACCGGGTCCTCGACGAGTGGAGCACCGGGCGCCGGGCGGCGAGCGCGTTGTTCGAGGCCAGCCTCAACCAGCGGATGGTGACCGTCTACGACGAGACCCCCGACGGCAATCGGGTCGTCAACCAGACCGAGACCACCGCGGCCCGCGAGAAACAAGAAGCCCTCGCCGACCGGTTCGCCACCTGGGTGTGGGACGACCCCGAGCGGGCCGCCCGGCTCGCCGACCGCTACAACGAGCTGCTCAACTCCTACGTCGCGCCCCGTTACACCGGCGAGCACCTGACGTTCCCGGGCCTGAACGCCAGCTTCGTGCCCCACCCCCACCAGCGCGCCGCCGTGGCCCGGATCCTGCGCGAAGGCCGCTGCCTGTTGGCCCACGCGGTCGGCGCCGGCAAGACCGCCACGATGGTGATGGCCGCCATGGAGATGCGCCGGCTGGGGCTGGTCAACAGGCCGGCGTTCGTCGTGCCCAACCATCTGCTGGAACAGCTCTCCCGTGAGCTCCTCCAGCTCTACCCCCTTGCCAAGGTGCTGATCGCCACCAAGGACCTCACCGGCCCGACCGGGCGCCAGACCTTCATCAGCCGCTGCGCCACCGGTGACTGGGACGCCGTGGTGATCACCCACTCGGCGTTCGAGCGCTTGGCGCTGCGCGCCAGCACCTACCAGGCCTACAGCGACGAGCAGCTCGCGGAGTTGCGCGCCAACCTCGACGCCGCCCGCGCCGCCGGGGTGCGCGACCAGACCGTCAAGCAACGCGAGCTCGCGGTGGCCCGCGCCGAGGAGAAGCTCAAGGCGCTGCTGGCCACCGCCGCCAAAGACGACGGGGTGTGCTTCGAGCAGTCGGGGGTGGATCTTCTCCTGGTCGATGAGCTCCACCTGTTCAAGAACAAGACCCTGGCCACCTCGATCGAGGGCATGAGCAAGCCCGGGTCGAGGCGGGCCATGGACCTGGACGCCAAGCTCTGGGCGCTGCGCCGCGACCGCGGCCACCGGGTCCTGGTCGGCGCCACGGCGACCCCGATCGCGAACTCGCTCGCCGAGGCCTGGATCATGCAGACCTACCTGCAACCCGACGTGCTGACCCAGGCCGGGGTCGAGCACTTCGACGCCTGGGCGGGCACCTTCGGCCAGACCGTCGCCTCGATCGAGCTCGCACCCGACGGCGGCAGCTACCGGCTCAAGTCCCGGCTGGCCAAGTACCGCAACGTCCCCGAGCTCATCGCCCAGTTCCGCCGCACCGCCGACGTGCTCGTGCGCCCCGACCTCCAGATCGACCTCCCCGACCTCGCCGGCGGGCGCCCCGACGTGGTCGTGGTCCCCGCCAGCGACGAGCTGCGCGCCTACGTCGACGAACTGGTCGCACGCTCCGACGCCATCCGCAACGGCCGCGTCGACCCGACCGAGGACAACATGCTCGCGGTCACCCACGACGGCCGCTCCGCCGCCCTGGACCTGCGCCTCGTCGACCGCAGCCCCGACCCCGCCGGCGGCAAGCTCGAAGCCGCCGCCGCCCGCATCGCCCGCATCCACCACGACACCCGATACCTCACCTACCTCGACGACGCCGGCCACCCCGCACCCCGCCCCGGCGGGTTCCAGATCGTGTTCTGCGACCTGTCCACCCCGAAAACCGATGGCACCTGGAACGCCTACGACGAGCTCCGCCGCCGCCTGATCGCCCACGGCGTGCCCGACGGTGAGATCGCGTTCATCCACGACGCCACCAACGACGAAGCGAGGGCCAAGCTGTTCGCCCGCTGCCGCACCGGCCAGGTCCGCATCCTCATCGGCTCCACCCACAAGATGGGCGTCGGCACCAACATCCACACCCGGGCCGTCGCCCTGGTCCACCTCGACTGTCCCTGGCGCCCGGCCGACATCGAACAACGCGAAGGGCGGATCATCCGCCAAGGCAACCAGAACACCCACGTGCAAGTGATCCGGATCGCCACCGAGGCCAGCTTCGACGTG
>DASQUY010000158.1:0-3784 GCA_035641055.1 Acidimicrobiales bacterium
CGATGCAGGAGGGCAAGTACGTCGCGAGGGTGATCAAGGCTCGACTCGCGGGCGAGCCGGTGCCACCGCCGTTCAAGTACTTCGACAAGGGCTCGATGGCCACGATCGGCTACCGCGCCGCCGTGGCCGACGCCTTCGGCATGAAGTTCACCGGGCTGATCGCCTACCTCATGTGGAGCTTCATCCACGTGCTCTACCTGATCGGCTGGGGCAACCGGCTCGGCACGCTCTACACATGGCTACGGGCGCTGGTCTTCTCGAAGAACCGCGGGCATCGGATCATCGCATTCGAGGGCGCCACGGACCGGATCGCCGAAGGAGGTACTTCGGGCCGGACGATCTTGCCACCGCGGCCGCGGCCGGAGGTCGTGGCGACGGAGGAGGCGGCCCGCCGCCGCACCTGACGCAGCCGACTCAGCGGCGGCTCAGCGCCGACTCAGCTGACGATCGGGAGCGTCCGGACGACCAGGCGCTCCTCGGTCGGCTCGTCGTCGATGACCAGCCGGACCCGCCAGATCCCGCTGCTGCGCAGCGGGGTGACCGGGTCGCCGGTGACGATGCAGTCGAAGACCGCCCGCGCCTCGTCCGGGGTTCGGTGTGGCTCCCAGCGGTAGCCCGGGTCGAGGGGCCCCCGGTACTCGACGCGGTGGGGAGGGGCCTCGCCCGGGATGGCCGGCTTGGCCTGTGCGTGCAGCCCGGCCAGCCGCGGACGGCCGAGGACGAAGCGGCCGTCACGCCGCATACCGAGCCAGTCGTAGTGCCCGGTGGCGAGCCTCGACCACAGGGTCGTGGGGTTTGCGGCAGTACTCGATCGCCGCGTAGAGCTGCTGGCCGACCTCGGTGTTCTCGTGGCGGCGCGGGGGCATCTTCTAGTGGATCTCTGGTTCGGGGGTGGGTGGGCCGGCGCCGAGGAAGTCGAAGTCGCAGCCCTCGTTGGCCTGGGTGATGTGTTGCAGGTAGAGCGCGCCGTAGCCGCGTCCGTATTTGGGTGTCGGGGGCTGCCAGTCCGCGCGGCGTTTGTCGAGTTCGTCGTCGCCGACGTGCAGGACGAGTTTGCGGGCGGCGACGTCGAGCTCGATCGGGTCGCCGTCGCGGACGAGGGCCAGTGGGCCGCCGACGGCGGACTCGGGTGCGACGTGCAGCACGCAGGTGCCGTAGCTGGTGCCGCTCATGCGGGCGTCGGAGATGCGGAGCATGTCGCGCACCCCCTTTTCCAGGATCTTCTTCGGGATCGGCAGCTGGCCCCATTCGGGCATCCCCGGCGCACCCTGCGGACCGGCGTTCTGCAGCACGATGACCGCGTTCTCGTCGATGGCGAGGTCGGGGTCGTCGATGCGGGCGGCCATGTCGTCGTAGTTGGCGAACACGACCGCGGGGCCGGTGTGGCGGTGCAGGCGGGCCTCGGCGGCGGCGGGTTTGATCACCGCCCCGTCGGGGGCGAGGTTGCCGTAGAGGATGGCGAGGGTGTCGGAGGCGACGAGGGGGTTGTCGCGGGTGCGGATGACGTCGTCGTTGTAGACCTTGGCGCCGGCGATGTTTTCCCCCAGGGTGCGCCCGTTGGCGGTGGGGGCGGAGGTGTCGAGCAGGTCGCCGAGCCGGGCCAGCATCGCCGGTAGCCCGCCGGCGTAGTAGAAGTCCTCCATCAGGTACTTCCCGGCCGGGCGGATGTTGGCCAGCAGCGGGGTGCGCCGCGACAGCTCCTCGAAGTCGTCCAGGCCCAGCTCGACCCCGGTCCGGCGGGCCATCGCGATCAGGTGCACGATCGCATTGGTCGAGCCGCCCAACGCGAGCACGGTGGTCACGGCGTTGCGGAACGCGGTGCGGGTGAGCAGGGAGGACAGCCTCAGGTCCTCCCACACCATCTCCACGATCCGCCGCCCGGTGCGGGTGGCCATCACCGCGTGCCGTGAATCCGCCGCGGGGATCGACGCCGCGCCGGGCAGCGTGACGCCGAGGGCTTCGACCGCGCTGGTCATGGTCGACGCGGTGCCCATCGTCATGCAGTGGCCGGGTGAGCGGGCGATGCCGTTCTCGATCTCCTGCCAGTCCTCCTCGGTGATCGCGCCCGCCCGCAGGTCGGCCCAGTACTTCCAGGTGTCCGAGCCCGAGCCCAGGATCGTGCCACCCCAGTGGCCGCGCAGCATCGGCCCGGCGGGCAGGAACAGCGCCGGCAGGTCCATCGACTCCGCGCCCATCAACAGGCCCGGGGTGGTCTTGTCACAGCCACCCATCAGCACCGCGCCGTCCGCCGGATACGAGCGCAGCAGTTCCTCGGTCTCCATCGCCAGCAGGTTGCGGTAGAGCATCGTCGTCGGTTTCTGGAACGGCTCCGACAACGACATGGCCGGCATCTCCACCGGGAACCCGCCGGCCGACCAGATGCCCCGCTTCACCTCTTCCACACGCTGTTTGAAATGGGTGTGGCAGGGATTGATGTCACTCCACGTGTTGATGATCGCGATGACCGGCTTCCCCCGGTAGTCGGCGCTCTCGTACCCCATCTGCGCCGTCCGGGACCGGTGCCCGAACGACCGCAGGTCGGTCGCCCCGTACCACCGATGACTACGAAGCTCCTCAGCGCTCTTACGGGCCACGATGACCACCTTTCACAGCGGGCGGGATGCGTGCCGGTCTGCGCTCCATGGGAAGCGGTCGGCCGCTGTCGCGAGGATCGACTCGAGGTGCCACGGCGAAACCTCCCCGTCCGGCAGAAGCCCGCAGGTGCCGGTGGGCGACTCGGCACGGGCGCCGGCGAGCTCGCGGGACAAACCGCCGGCGGCGACCATCAGCGCCACCCTGGACAGCTCCAGATCGGCGGCCGAGCGGGCCTCGAGCTCGAGGGCTGCGATCACGGTGCCGCCGAGGCCGAACACGGGCGTGGCGACGGCGAAGTCGCCGGGCACGAGCTCGCCGTGCGCGATCGCCAGTCGCGTCAGCCGGATGATCCCGAGGGCGTGGCCGAGTCGGTCCGGTGTGGTGAGCGTCCGCGGCGTGTAGGCCGTGAGATGCTGTGAGACCTGCTTGACGACATCGCTCGGGGCGAAGGCCAGCAGCGCCTTGCCCAGCGCGGTGGCGTGGGCCGGGAGCGTCGTCCTCGGGTCGAACGGGGTGGCCGGCTCGGAGCCCACTCGCTTCTCCACGTATGTCACCCGGTCGCCCCGGAACACGCCGAGGCGGGCCCGGCGCCTGGTCGCCTCGCTGAGGTCGGTGAGGACGTGCGGGGCGCGCTCGAGCAGCGTCGGTGCCGTCCAGTCGTCGCCCTGCCCGCCCAGCAGCTGCAGCATCAGGCCGACCCGGTACCGGCCGTCGGCCTCGCGCTGCAGGATGTGCGACGCGGCGAGCTCGGCGGCCAGGCGGTGGGTCGTGGACACCGGCAGTCCGGTGAGCCGGGCCATCTCGGTGATGGAGTAGCTGCCGCCCCAGCGGAAGATCGACAGCAGGGTGGTGATCCGGCGGACGACGGACCGTGGCGGCTCCGGTGTGGTGGCCGGCCGAGGTATGTCCCGGCGGGCCCCCCGGGCCGAGACCGGTGACGTCCCCAGAGCCAACTGAGTCGGCGGGCTGGGCCGGAGCCCGGCCCGCCGTTCACGGGGTTCCTCCGGTCGTGTCGTCACATCTTCGCCGCGGCGGCGCGGAGGTTCTCGGCGGCGAGGGCGAGGCCGTCGAGCTGGGAGTAGGCGGCGTCTTCTTGAAGGGCCTCGGCGAGCGGGCGGTCGTGCAGGCAGGCGGTGTAGGCGCCGAGCTTCAAAGCCATCGTTGGCCTTCCGATCCGGGAGAAGAGCAG
>DASQUY010000159.1:0-7518 GCA_035641055.1 Acidimicrobiales bacterium
GCCTCGAGCGCTCCCGGCCGTAAGCCATTGCCTCAGGACGGTGCTGGCGCCCGTGCCGTAGCCTGGTCGGAACCCGAGACGGATAGGGGTGGTGTGATGGCCGTGGCCGCGTTGTTGGACGAGCTGCTGGGCGGTGACCTCCCGCTGGCGGTCGAGGCGTACGACGGCAGCCGGGCGGGGCCGACCGAGGCCCCGGCGACCGTGGTGATCCACTCGCCCGACGCACTCCGCCGGATCGTGACCGCCCCCGGCGAGCTGGGCCTCGCCCGCGCTTACGTGGCCGGGGACCTCGAGCTTCGTGGGTCGATCTGGGCGCTGCTCGAGCTGCGCGACCGCATCCCCGACGCCCGGCCCGACCCCAGGCTGATCCCTCCCCTGGTGCGCGAGCTGGGCGGCTGGCGCGAGGTGCGCCCGCTGCCGCCCCCGCCCGAGGAGGTCCGCCTCCGCGGCCGCCGCCACAGCAAGGCCCGGGACGCGGCCGCCATCAGCCACCACTACGACGTCTCCAACGCCTTCTACCGGCTGGTGCTCGGGCCCAGCTTCACCTACTCGTGCGCCGTGTTCCGTGACCCGGACGACACGCTCGAGCAGGCCCAGGCCAACAAGTACGAGCTGATCTGCCGCAAGCTCGACCTCCGGCGCGGCATGCGGCTGCTGGACGTGGGCTGCGGCTGGGGCGGCATGGTCATGCACGCCGCCCAGCACCACGGCGTTCGGGCGGTCGGCGTCACGATCTCCAAGCAGCAGGTCGAGGCGGCCGAGAAGCGGGTGGCCGAGGCCGGCCTGTCCGGCCAGGTGCAGATCCGGGCGCAGGACTACCGCGACGTCGACGACGGTCCCTACGACGCCATCTGCTCGATCGGCATGTTCGAGCACGTGGGCGAGGCCCGGCTGGCCGAGTACTTCGGCTGCCTCCGGCGCCTGCTCCCGCCCCAGGGCCGGCTGCTCAACCACGGCATCAGCCGGCCCACCCGCGGCCAGAGGGCCCGGCTGCCGCGGCGCAGCTTCGTCAACCGCTACGTGTTCCCGGACGGCGAGCTTCACGAGGTGGGCCGGGTGATCTCGATCACGCAGGACGCCGGCTTCGAGGTGCGCCACGCCGAGTCGCTGCGGGAGCACTACGCCCTCACGCTCCGGCGCTGGGTGGCCAACCTCGAGGAACGCTGGGACGAGGCCGTGGCCGAGGTCGGGGAGGGCCGGGCGCGCGTCTGGCGGCTCTACATGGCCGGCTCGGCCGTCAACTTCGAGGCCGGCCGGACGCAGGTCCACCAGGTGCTGTCGGTGCCGCGCACCGACGATGGCCTCTCGGGCCTGCCCCTCCGCCCGGCCTTCGAGCTCTGACCCTCCGGACCCCTCAGGCGAGCTGGCGGGCGATCGTACCCGTGTCGTAGTACACGCGGGCGCCCACCAGCCGCTCGCCCTCGAAGCCGAAGATCACCGCGGTGCGGCAGCGGAAGCACCGGCCCGTCGCCTCGAAGTCCGGGCCCGAGCCGAGGTGGGTCCCCGTCATCCAGGTCTCCAGCACGACGGCGTCGTCGCCGTGGTGCACGTCGATGGCGTCGAAGCGCAGGTCCGGGAAGTAGTGGCGCGTCATCTCGTAGTAGTGGCGCACCTCGTCGGCCCCGTCGTACACGCGGTTGTTGCCGATGAGCTCGTAGCGAGCGTGGGCGAAGCAGGCCAGCGCGGCCTCGAGGTCACCCCGGTTCTGCGCCGCCAGCAGGCGCTCGATCTGCTGCCACCGGCGTTCGTGCAGCTTGGCGTCGATCGGCGTCACCCTCGTCATGGGACGGGCATGGCCGGCACCGCGCCCCTACTCGAGCAGGTCGGGTTGCTCGGCCACGATCTTGTCGTAGAGCGGCTGGAAGCTGAACCACCCCGCCGCGGCCGATCCCACGAAGGCCTGCGTGCGGGCGGCACACTCGTCGTCGATGGTGATCGGATCGCCCGCCGCCTCGGCCAGCAGCTGGACGTGGCACGAGCGCTCCAGCGTGATGAACCACCAGGCCGCCTCGTCCACGCTCTGGCCCACGGTGAGCAGACCGTGGTTGCGCAGGATGCACGCCTTGCCGTCGCCGAGGGCGTGGGCGATGCGCTTGCCCTCCTCCACGTCGAGGACCACGCCGGTGTAGTCCTCGAACACGGTGTGGTCGCCGTAGAAGGCGCAGGCGTCCTGCGTGAGCGGCGCCAGCGGCTTGCCCAGCGTCGAGAAGGCCCGGCCGTAGGGCGAGTGCGTGTGGGCCGCGGCCTTCACGTCGGGCCGTGCCTCGTGGATCTGGCTGTGGATGGCGAAGGCGGCGGTGTTGACCGGCCAGTCGCCCTCCACGACCTCCCCCTGGCGGTCGACCAGGATGAGGTCGGACGCCCGGATCTGGCCGAAGCTCATGCCGAACGGGTTGACCCAGAACCGGTCGGGGTGCTCGGGGTCGCGGCCGGTGAGGTGGCCGGCCACGCCCTCGTTGAACCCGAAGCGGTCGAACAGACGGAACGCCGCCGCCATCCGTTGCTTCAGGTGGCTGCGCTCCTCGTCTGGCGACGAGAACCGCGGGATCTGGTGCGGACGGCGATCGCTCATGCTCAGAGTGTAGAGGCCCGACAGATCGGTCTCAGGGGGACGCGCCGAGGACGCGCTCACGAGGACATGGCGAACCGCCCGAGACGTTGAGGACATGCCGACCAAGGCGGTCGGTCATGTCCTCGACCTCGGTGGGGAGGAGGCAACGCACGGCGGCGGCTCACATGCGGACCTGTCGGCCCGAGGTCCTCAGGGCAGCTCGTCCCAGAGCCGCCGCAGCTCGCCGTCCGGGTCGTCGGCGATGCTCGTCTCGTGGTCGAGCACGCACGTGGCCTTGCGGTCCGTGTCGTATGCCGGCCACGGCAGGTCGTCGTGCTCCGGCGAGCCCGTGCGGGCGGCCGTGGCCCACGCCCGCGACATGCGGTCGGCCAGGCGCCGGGTGGGTTCCTCGATGCTGCCGACGAGCATGTCCGCCCCGCCGCGGTCGAGGTTGGCGAACGCGAACGGCACCTCGATGGCGTGGCAGGCGCCCAGCGTCCCGCCGAACGCGGTCGACGGCCGGTCGAAGCGGTACATGGACACGCGCGGCGCGTGCGGGATCTGGGCCTCGGCCAGACGAACGGCGGGTATGCGAAAGACCCGGTCGGTCATGACCGCGCAGTACAGGCCGTCGAGATCGAGGCCCGGCCGGGCGGCCCGGTAGGCGTCGAGGACGTCGCCGACCCGGTCGGCCCCCACCAGGCGGGCCAGGCGCCGGCCGAGGTGCTCCTCGGTCAGCGAGCCGTTGGCCTGGTCCTGGGCGTGGAAGAGGTTCCACTCGTGCGCGGTGGTGCCGGCGACGAGGCCGATCCCGGCGGCGCTGCCGGCGGCGATGGCGTCGAGGGGCGGGCCGGGGAGGAGCGCACCGTCGACGACCGGTTGGAACGTCAGCCGGCCGAGGCCGAGCCTGGCCGGTGCCTTCGCGGCCTGCCTCTCGGCTTCGAGCGCGGCCTGGGCCTGCAGGATGTCGTCGACCGGCCGGGTCAGGAGCGCCTCGCCGCCGTCCGGCGGCAGGCCGAGCAGGGCGAGGAACCGCTCGGTGACGGCAGCGGCCGTGGCGGTGTCGTGGGTGTGCGACGCCGCTCCGCTCTGGGCGATGGCCTTGTGGAACAACCCCTGCGCCGTCGGCGCGGCCAAGAGCGTGCCCACGCTCATGCCGCCGGCCGACTCACCGAAGATCGTCACGTTGGTGGGGTCACCGCCGAAGCGGGCGATGTTGTCGTGGACCCAGCGGAGTGCCTGGATCTGGTCCCCGATGCCGTTGGTCCCGGACGCGGCGTAGGCGGGGTCGAGGTGGCCCAGGTGCAGGAACCCGAGCGCCCCCAGCCGATAGTTGAGGGTAACGACCACGACGTCGTAGCGCTGCGCCAGGCTCGAGCCGTTGTACCAGGGGACGTGGCCCGAGCCGGACACGAAGCCCCCGCCGTGGATCCACACCATCGTGGGGCGGGCCGTGTCGTCGGCGGCCGGCGTGTACACGTTGACGGCCAGGCAGTCCTCCTGGCCCGGCTCGCCCTGGGCGCCGAGCATGCGCTCAAGCGCCGAGGCGTTCTGCGGCGCCGTCGGGGCGAAGGCGGTGGCGTCGCGGACCCCGGTCCACGGCTCGGGGGGCTCCACGGGACCGAAGCGCTCGGCCCGGCCGTAGGGGATGCCCCGGAACTGCAGCACCCCGTGCTTCTCCAGTCCCTGGACCTTGCCGGCGGTGGTGTCGACGATCATGCGCGTGAGGCTAGCCCTGACTTGACCCTCGGGTCAGTCGGGTGCGAAGTACGGTTCGGACGTGGCCGTCACCGCCCGCCCGGGCTCGCGCCGGGACGTGCGCGTCGAGCGCACGGCCGCCAAGGTGCTCGGCGCCGTCCACCGGCTGCTCGAGACCGAGGGCCTCGGGAGCGTGACATTCGGCCGCATCAGCCGGGAGACGGGCGTGTCGCGCACCACCCTGTACCGCCACTGGTCGAGCCCGTCGGAGCTCATCTCCCAGGCGTGGTCGCAGGTCGCGCCGTCCAACCGGGTCGCCCACACGCCGGACCTCCGGGCCGACCTCGTGGAGCTGTTCCTGGCCGTGAGGGACGTGGTCGAGTCGGCGACGATGCGGCGCTCACTGCCGGCGCTGTTGGTGGCGGCGCAGCGCGATCCGGGCATCTCGTCGGTGCACGCCGACTTCGTGCGCTCCCGCCGCCAGCCGATCGTCGAGCGGCTCCGCCGAGCCGTCGCCGAGGGCCAGATCGCCCCGGACACCGACCCGGAGCTGCTGGTGGACCTGCTGTCGGGTCCGCTGTTCTACCGTCAGCTCATCCGTCGGACGCGCACATCGGACGACGACGTGCGGGCGTTCGTCGAGGCGGTGCTGGCGAGCGTGGCACTTCCTCGCTGATCCCCGTCCCCCGGGGGCGCAGATGGCTATTGTGTAGCCGCTCTCTGGGAAGTGGCCCGAATGCGCCTCGTGACCTGGCTTCGCCGAGGCGGGCGGAGGGCGACGCGTCGCGCCCGTGCGGCCCCAACCCGTCACGATTCTGCCAGCGACGGCCTGGTGACCTTCGCCGACCTCGAGCTCGACCCGTACACGCGCCAGGCGCGGCGCGGCCCGCGACCGATCGAGCTGACCCCGACCGAGTGCAGACTGCTGGAGCTGCTGCTGCGCAACCCCGGACAGGTGCTCACCCGGGAGCTGATCTTCGATCGGGTCTGGGGTTTCGACTTCGGTCCGAAGTCGAACATCCTGTGCGTCTACGTCGGCTACCTCCGCCGGAAGACCGAGGCCGGATCGGAGCCGCGGCTCATCCACACCGTCCGTGGGGTCGGCTACGTCCTGCGCGACCACGGGGAACATCGTCCCCGGACGATGCTTGCCGAAACCCCTCTTAGAAAATCCTTAGCCAATTCTTAGGTGGCGAGGCGGGCGATTCTCACCTTCGTGTGGCCCGATTGCCTGGCCGATGGGGCGGCACGCCTGCTGGAGGAGGAGGGCCATGTTCGCCACCGCGCACCGGAGAAGGCCGGCATCTGTACGGGCACGGTACGGGGTAAGCCTGGCCGTGCTGCTCACGATGCTGGCGACCGTCAGCGCACCCGCCGATGCCCAGACCTCAGACGACTTAGCCCGGCGGACCCTGGACGGGAGCAACAACAACCTGCGCAACCCGACGTGGGGGCAGGCGAACACCCAGTACACCCGGGTGGCCGAGGCCCGCTATGCGGACGGGATCGCCGAGCCCGTCTCAGGGGCCGATCCGCGCTACGTCAGCAACCGCATCTTCAACGACGCCCACCAGAACCTGTTCTCGGAGAACGGCGTCAGCCAGTGGGGCTTCGTCTGGGGCCAGTTCATGGACCACACCTTCGGGTTGCGGGAGATCGAGGGTGAGGACGCACCGCTGCCGTTCGACAGCAACGACCCCATCGAGGAGTTCGAGAACGACCTCGGCGCGATGAACTTCATCCGCACGCCCGCGGCGCCGGGCACTGGGGTCACGACTCCGCGCCAGCAGATCAACACCGTGAGCTCGTACATCGACGGACACTCCGTCTACGGAAGCACGCAGGACCGCCTCGACTGGTTGCGGGAGGACGACAGCGCCAAGTTGATGCTGCCGGACGGCGACCTACCGACCGTGACGGCCCGGGGCGACGCCTCCACGGCGCCGCCCATCGAGATCGACGGCCGGCTGCGGGCGAACCCGGATCGGGGCCGGGTGGCCGGTGACATACGGGCCAACGAGAACATCGCCCTCCAGGCGACCCACACGCTGTTCGCCCGCGAGCACAACCGCGTCGTCGACGAGCTGCCGGGCTCGTGGCCCGAGGATCTGAAGTTCGAGGTGGCCCGGCGGGTGGTGGGCGCCGAGCAGCAGTACATCACCTACAACGAGTTCCTGCCCGCGCTCGGCCTCGAGCTGGACCGGTACCGCGGCTACAACCGGTCGGTGAACGCGTCGTTGTCGAACGAGTTCGCGGTGGTGGGCTATCGGGCCCACAGCTTCGTGCACGGCGAGCTGGAGCCCATCGGCGACGTCGGTGACTACACCCAGGAGGAGCTGGAGGCCATCGAGGCCCAGGGGATCGAGGTCGAGATCGAGGGCGACGAGGTCGAGTTCGTCATCCCGCTCAGCATCGGCTTCTTCAACCCCGACCTGGTGCCCGAGCTGGGGCTCGACGCGCTCATGCGGGGCCTCGGCGGCGAGCCGCAGTACAAGAACGACGAGCAGATCGACAACCAGCTCCGCAGCGTCCTGTTCCAGATCCCGGTGTCCGGCAACCCCGAGTGCCTGGACGGCCCCGAACTGCCCGAGTGCTTCGACACCGTGTTGGACCTCGGCGCGATCGACATCGAGCGGGCTCGGGACCACGGTCTGCCCAGCTACAACGACCTGCGGGAGGCCTACGGGCTGCCGCGGATGACCTCGTTCACGGCCATCACGGGCGAGGACACCGACGAGCTCCCACCCGGCCTCGGGATCGACGATCCCGAGATCCTCGACTTCGTCGAGCTGCGGGACGCCGACGGCAACGTCATCCCGCTCGACAGCGAGGAGGCCGAGTCCGATGCGGTCGAGGGCACCCGCCGGAGCACGCTGGCGGCGCGGCTGAAGGCCATCTACGGGGAGGTGGACAACGTCGACGCCTTCGTCGGGATGCTGTCCGAGGCACACCTGGCGGGCTCCGAGTTCGGTGAGCTGCAGCACGCCATCTGGCAGACCCAGTTCGAGGCCCTGCGTGACGGCGACCGGTTCTTCCACGCCAGGGACTCATTGCTGCCGCTCATCCGGCTCTTCACCGGCGTGGACCACCGGCGCACACTGGCCGAGGTCATCGTCGACAACACCGACCTCGAGCCCGGCGACATCGAGGCGAACGTCTTCCTTGCACCGGAGGAGTAGCCGTTCTGGTTGTAGCTATGCGGTCATGTGCCAGATAGCTACAACCAGTTTGGTTCCTGGGGCTTTTCGAGCCTCCAGACGAGGAGGAAG
>DASQUY010000160.1:0-3629 GCA_035641055.1 Acidimicrobiales bacterium
ACCGCCTTGACCTCCTCGCCGAGCTCGGCGTGCGGCACCCCGATCACCGCGGCGTCGGCCACGTCCGGGTGATCGACCAGGCGGTTCTCGATCTCGACGCAGTAGATGTTCTCGCCGCCCCGGATGATCATGTCCTTCTTACGGTCGGTGATGGAGAGGTAGCCCTCGTCGTCGAGCTGGCCGATGTCACCGGTGTGGAGGAAGCCATCGTCGTCGATCGCTTCGGCCGTGGCCTCGGGCTTGTTCCAGTAGCCCTTCATGAGGATCGCTCCCCGGACGCACACCTCGCCGGTCTCGCCCACGCCCAGCGGCCGCCCCTCGGGGTCGACGATGCGGATCTCGACGCCGGGGACCGGCGGGCCCACCGACCACGGCTTGCGCTTGGCGTCGGGCCCGCTGATCACCGTCGCCACCGAGGACGTCTCGGTCAGGCCGTAGGCGTTGGACGTCGAGCGCACGTTGGGGAACGCCTCGGCCACCTTGCGCTGCAACTCCTCGGCCGACGGCGAGCCGCCGAACGCCACCGCCGTCACGCTGGACGTGTCGTAGTCGTGGCGGGCCGGGTGCTCGCAGACACGCCACACCATCGTCGGCACGGTCGCCCACACCGTGACCCGGTGCTCGGCAATGAGGCGCAGGACGTTCACCGGGTCGAAGCGCCCCTCGGGGATCACGAGCTTCACGCCGGCCAGCAACCCGACGACCAGCGTGGAGTGGCAGCCCGACACGTGGAACAGCGGCGAGGTGAGCAGGGACACGGTGGGACCGCCGTCGGTCGGCATCCCGCCGTCGGGGTTGGCCATGGCGCCCGCCAGCGTGAAGAACAGCGTGTTCTGCAGGTTGGCGATCATCGACCGGTGGGTGGAGATGGCGCCCTTGGGCCGTCCGGTGGTGCCGGACGTGTAGAAGATGACGGCGGCGTCGTCCTCGGCGATGGGTGTGTCCGGGAACTGCTCGGTGGGCTCGGCGATCAGCTCGTCGAAGCGCAGGAGCTTCGCGCCGGAAGCCGGGATGCCGCCAAAGAACTCGTCCGGATCGCAGTCCACGAGGAGCACGTGCTCGAGCCCCGGGGCCTCGTCGAGCCGGTCGGCGATGCGCTCGAACCGCTTGCGGTCGGCGACCAGCACCGTGGCCCCCGAGTCCTGCAGGCCGTAGATGATCTCGTCGGCCTTCCACCAGCCGTTGAGGCCCACGAGGACCGCGCCGCTCGACACCGTGGCCCAGAACGTGAGACACCACTCGGGGTTGTTCTGGCTGAGCACGGCCACCCGGTCGCCCGCCTGGACGCCGCAGCGGTCGGCGAGCGCCCGGGCCACGCCGTTGGCCGTGGTCACGAACCGGTGAAAGCCGTAGGCGTCATCGCCGTAGGCGAGGAAGGTGGCCTCGTCGCCGCGGCCGGCGGCCCCCTGCGGGATCTCGCGCAGCGACCGCATGCGGTTGCGGTACACCGACAGCGGGCGTCCGAGCACGTCCTCGGTGGTGAGCTCGAACGCTCCCCCCGGCCCCGTGAGCTGGGCGCGGACCTCGGCCAGACTGGGCATCGTGCTCCCCTCTCGGTGCGGGACGGCGGCTCGGGCGATCGCTCGGGCGAGCCTAGTGGGCGTTCGGTTAGTCTGACCGGTCGTGATTGTCGTGTGCGCGGCACTGAAGGGTGGCGTGGGCAAGACCACTACGGCCGTCTACCTGGCCGCCCTGGCAGCGGCGTCGGACCGCCGGGGCGTGACCCTCGTGGACGCCGATGCCCAGGCCAGCGCGGCCGAGTGGGTGGAGAACGCCCCCGACGAGCGGCTGCAGCGGCTCGGCGTCGCGGAGGCGCCGACGGCCCGCCTGTTGACAAAGGCTCTCGAGAAGGTGGCCGCCGACGATGTGGCGATCGTCGACACGCCCCCGGGCAACGAGCGGTTGCTCGGGACGGCGCTGGAGCGGTCGTCGGCGGTGGTCATCCCGACCCGGGTCGGCGGGATCGAGCCGGCGCGGGCGTCGGCCGTGCTGGAGATGGTGCCCGACGGCGTCCCCGCCGGGCTGGTGGTCTGCTCGGCGCGCACGTTCACGCGTGACTACCAGGACACCGTGACCGACTGGGGCGAGGAGGGCGTCCGCGTGTGGGGCACCGTGCCCGAGAGGGTGGCGATCGCCGCCGGTCCCGACCGCTGGCTGGCATTCGACGGCATCGAGGCCTACCGGGGCGTGTGGCGCCGGGTGCAGCGGGCCGCGGCTCGCCCGTAACCCGCTCCCGCTCTCGAACCTGCGGTGGTTAGGGACGCTATGACGTCCTTAACCACCGCAAGTTCGGGTTGGAGGGTGGTCAGCGGAAGGCCGGGGCGACCTCCTCGATGACCTTGTCCATGGTCTCGAGCTTGGCGCCGCCCCGGCCCAGCGTCCGGTCGGGCACGATCAGCTCATCGACGCCCGCCTCGGCGTAGGCGGCCACCGCGTCGCGGAGCTGCCCCACGGTGCCGCCGATGGCGGGCATCGGCGCCCGGTCGAGGCGCTCCTGCACGCTCGCCGGGTCGCGGTTGGGTGCGTCCGACACCACGAACATCAGGGCCTGGGCCGTACGGGCGATGGCATCGGGGTCACGGCCGGCGGCCTCGCACGCCCGGGTCAGCGCCCCCGAGCGCTCGGCGATGTGGTCGGGGGTGCCCCAGGTGTTCCAGGCGTCCGCCCAGCGGGCGGCGATGCCGAGCATGCGGTTGCCGCTCGTGCCGACGAGGATGGGCAGCGCCTCCTGGATCGGCTTGGGGTCGCAGGGCGCGTCGGTGAGCTGGTAGTAGCGGCCCTTGAACGTGGTGCGCTCGTTCCGCAGCAGGCCGTGGATCACCTCGATCGACTCGGCGAAGCGGTCGATCCGGGGGCCGGGCGCCGGCAGCTCGATGCCGTAGACCTCGTGCTCGTTGACCTGCCAGCCGGCGCCGAGGCCCAGCGTGAAGCGGCCGCCGCTCACGTGGTCGACGGTGGCCGCCAGGTTGGCCACCACCGCCGGGTGGCGGTAGGTGTTGCCGAGCACGAGCGTGCCGATCCGCAGGCGGGAGACGGCCGCTGCCAGGGCGGCCACCAGCGAGGTGGCCTCGAGCGTCGGGCCGTCCGGGGCGGCGGGCCCCGCGGCGTTGGGCATGAAGTGGTCGGCCATCCACACGCCGTCCCACCCGGTCGCCTCGGCGTAGCTGGCGGTGGCGAGGATCTCGCCCCAGGATTGGTTGGCGGCCGGCCAGATCGAAAAGCGCATGTCCGCCAGCATGCCGCGTGGGCGGCCGGCCGGGGAGTGTCACAGCCCAGGCGTACAGTGCGGCCGTGCGCACCGCCGTCAGCCTTCCGCCGTTCACGGATGCCGCCACCCTCCTCGACCTGGCCGTCGAGGCGGAGCGGGCGGGATGGGACGGCGTGTTCCTGTGGGACCACCTCGTGCTGCAACGGCAGCTACGGCTCGACGTCCAGGATCCCTGGGTGCTGTTGGGGGCCATGGCGCAGGCGACCGAGCGGGTGCGGCTCGGCACCCTGGTCACCCCGCTGGCCCGGCGCCGCCCGTGGGTGGTGGCCAAGCAGCTGACGACGCTCGACCACCTGAGCGCGGGCCGGGCGGTCCTGGGTGTCGGCCTCGGCGAGCCGCCGGACGACGACTTCGCCGCCTT
>DASQUY010000161.1:0-2821 GCA_035641055.1 Acidimicrobiales bacterium
CGACCTGGCGTCGCTGTCGACGCGGGCGCGCCGATCCGACGCCGCAGGGGGCTGGGTGCTGGACGGGCAGAAGGTGTGGACGTCCTACGCGCAGTTCGCCGACTGGGGGTTCTGCCTGGCCCGCACCAACCCCGACGCCCCCAAGCGCGCCGGCATCACCGCCTTCGCCGTCGACATGCGCGCGCCTGGGGTCGAGGTGCGACCCCTGCGCCAGATCACGGGCGAGTCCGACTTCAACGAGGTTTTCCTCGGGGACGTGTTCGTGGCCGACGACTGCGTGATCGGCGACGTCGACGCCGGCTGGCGCGTGTCCGCCTCGACGCTCACCCACGAGCGGGGCACCAACCCGCGCCAGCTCGTCATCCACAGCCAACACCTCGACGAGATGCTGCGGCTGGCCGCCGAGCGGGGCGCCTTCGACGACCCGCAGCTCGCCCCGCGCCTGGCGCAGGCGTTCGTGGAGGTCAAGCTGTTCCAGCTCCACAACTGGCGCTCGCTGTCGCGGCTGGAGTCGGGCCGGCCCCTGGGCCCGGAGGGCTCGGCACTCAAGCTGTACTGGTCCGAGATGAGCCAGCGCCTCCACCGCCTGGGGCTCGATCTGCTCGGGCCGGCCGCACCGCTGGTGGCCGGCGCCACCGACAATCCCGGCGGCGGCGAGTGGCAGCGCGCATGGCTCTACTACCAGGCGGCGTCGATCTTCGCGGGCACCAACGAGATCCAGCGCACGATCATCGGCGAGCGCGTCCTGGGTCTTCCGCGGGAGCCACTGGAGTCGAGGCAATGACTGACGTTCCAGAGGACTCGAGGCAATGACGAACGGTTACCGTTCGCAATTGCCTCGGGCCCAGCGGAACGTGCGTTATTGCCTCGGGACCCCGACCCCGGCGGAGGGCCGGTGAGCTTCAGGCGCATCGGCTACGAGGTCGACGGGGCGGTGGCGACCGTCACGCTGCGGCGGCCGGCGGCTGCCAACGCCCTCGACGCCGCCACCATCGACGAGCTCGACGCCGCCCTCGACCGTGCCGACGCCGACGACGCCGTGCGGGTGCTGGTGCTGGCCGCCGAGGGCAAGCACTTCTGCGCCGGGCACGACCTCAAGGAGCTGTTCGAGGGCGCCGAGTCCTGGGCGGCCATGCGGGCGACGGCCGAGGGCAAGCTGCGCCACGAGCAGGTCATGTACTTCGACCGCTGCGTGCGGCTGCGCGACCTCCGCAAGCCGACGATCGCCGCCGTCCAGGGCGCCTGCTCGGCGGCTGGCCTCATGCTGGCCTGCATGTGCGACCTCATCGTCGCCGCTGACGACGCCCGCTTCTCCAACCCGGTGCTGCGGATGTCGGGCGCCGGGGTGGAGCTCTTGGTCGAGCCGTGGGAGCTGGGGCCGCGCAAAGCCAAGGAGTTCCTGCTGTGCGCCACGACGCTCAGCGCCGCCGAGGCCGAGCGCTGCGGGCTGGTCAACCGGGTGGTGCCCCGGACCGAGCTGGCCGACGCCGCCCGGGCGATGGCGGACGAGGTGGCGCTGGTCCCCCCGGTCACCGCCCAGGCGGTCAAGGGATCGATCAACGCCATGGTGGATCGCATGGGCCAGCGCGACTCGTGGCGGCACCACTTCATGGTCCACCAGTTCGTGTCCAACACCGAGACGGCGCTCGGGCTCATGCGCCACCGCTCGGAGGGCGGGATGGACCACGTCAAGCGCGAGCAGGCGGGCGACGAGCCCTCCGCGTGAGCTCATGAGCGGACCCCTGGCGGGACTGCGGGTCCTCGACCTCGGCACGCGCATCGCCGCGCCCTTCTGCGCCGGGCTGCTGGGCGAGCAGGGCGCCGAGGTCATCAAGGTCGAGCAGCCCGGTCGGGGCGACTTCATGCGGGACATCGGGCCGTTCGCCACCGGCACCGATGGGGAACGGACTTCGTTGTTCTGGGCGGTCGAGGGCCGGGGCCGCAAGAGCGTGACGATCGACCTCCGCACGTCCCGCGGGCAGGACCTCGTGCGCCGCCTGGCCGCCCACGCCGACGTCCTGTGCGAGAATTTCCGCCCGGGCACCCTCGAGGGCTGGGGCCTGGGACCGGCGGACCTCGACCCCCGCTTGGTCATCGTGCGCATCTCGGCGTTCGGCCAGGACGGCCCGTACGCCGAGCGGCCGGGGCTCGACCGCTCGGGCATCGCCTACGGCGGCCTGCTGCACCTCACGGGCCACCCGGATCGGCCGCCGGTGCGGCCGGGCGTCACGACCAGCGATTACCTCACCGGGGCGTTCGCCGCCCAGGCGGCCGTCGCCGCCCTCTATCGCCGGGACGCCGGCACCGCGGCCACCGGACGGGGGGCGGTGATCGACGCCGCGCTCTACGGGTCGGTGCTGCGGATACTGGAGTGGACGCTCGCCGCCTACGACCGGCTGGGCATTGTGCGCGAGCGCGAGGGCAACCGCCTGGCCAACTCGGCGCCGCTCGACAACTACCCCACGGCCGACGGGCGCTACGTATGCCTGGTGGCGGGCAGCGACGCCAACTTCGCCCGGCTGTGCGCGGCGATGGACCGGTCCGACCTGCTCACCGACCCGCGGTTCGCTTCGCTCGCCGAGCGGGCCAAGCACGGTGACGAGATCAACCGCATCGTGGCGGCCTGGACCGCCGCCCACCCGGCCGCCGAGGTCGAGGCCGCTGCCGTCGCCCACGGCGTGCCGGTGGCGACCGCCTACAGCGCCGCCGACGTCTTCGCCGACGAGCACATGGCCGCCCGCGGCGACCTGGTCACGGTCGATGACCCCGTCCTCGGCCCGGTGCGCCAGCAGGCGCCGTTCCCCCGCTACGTGGGAGAGGC